>JAIDUY010000076.1 GCA_029059965.1 Muribaculaceae bacterium | reverse complement strand
TTGCTCCCTCACTGCGCGAACACATCTGCACGACGCTTGACCGCCCCAGCGTTAACAAATATTGGGGAACCGGCTCTTATATCAAAGCCTTTTTTCAGGCCGGATTCGCCACGGGAACGGAACGGTGCTGGCGGATACGGAAGCCTGTGTAGGCCAACAGCAGCGACATCAGGGGCGAGAGCCAGTTGAAGATGCAGAAGGGCAGATAGGCAAGGGTGGCCACGCCGAGGACAGTGCTCTGCGTCACGCCGCAGCTGTTCCAGGGGATGAGCACGGAGGTGACCGATACCGAGTCCTCGAGCGTGCGGCTCAACAGGCGCGGCTCCAGTCCGGCACGGCGGTAGACATTGCGGAACATGTTGCCGCCGATGATGAGGCTGAGGTACTGGTCGGCAGTGCAGGCATTGATGAACAGGCCCGAGCCGACGGTGCTGCCCACTACGGCGAATCGACCTTGCAGGCGGCTCATCAGCGTGGTGGTGACCGTCGAGAGCATGCCTGTCGAAATCATGGCCGTGCCGAATATCATGGCGCACAGCACAAGGGCGACGGTGGGGAGCATGCCTGTTATGCCGCCGGTACTGACAAGGTCGTCGAAAGTGGCGAATCCGGTGCTGAATTCAACGGGATTCCACAGCAGGTCGGCCACCATGGCTACACTTCCGCCTCCGAGCATTTCGACCACGGCGGGCTGGAAGACGAAAATTCCGCCAAGGCCGAGCATGGAGCTGAGGAGAGCGTCAGCAGGGTGTTGACACGCAGCGCGATGAGAGCGAGGGTGATGGCCGGAATGAGCAGCGTCCAGGGCGAGATATTGAAGTGCGACGCCAGGGCGCCGCGAATTTCGGTCGAGTCGACGGCGGCCGAGGGGTCCATGCCGAGGCCGGCGATGAGGAAGCACACAAGGGCGATGCCCATGGCCGGTGCGGCGGTAAGCATGAGATAGCGGATGTGGCGGAAGAGGTCGACGCCGCAGGCCGACGAGGCCACGACGGTAGTGTCGGACAGCGGCGACACTTTGTCGCCGAAGTATGCACCCGAGATTATGGCGCCTGCCGTCCATCCGGGATGGAAGCCCATGACGTTGCCTATGCCCATGAATGCCACGCCGATGGTGGCGATGGTGCTCCACGAGCTGCCCGTCAGCACGGAGATGACGGCGCACACGGCGCAGCTGACCACGAGGAAGAAGGTCGGGCTGAGCACCTGCAGTCCGTAGTCGATGAGGGTGGGTACGACGCCTGAAAGCATCCATGTGGCCGACACCATGGCGATGAAGACGAGCATCGGCACGGCGGGCATAATCTGGCGTGCGCTGCGTCGGAAACCGACAGTGAGTCCGCGCAGGCCCAGGGTGCGCGAAGCCAAGGACAGGGCAAAGGCCGTAAGTGAGGCCAGCAGAAGGGCTATGTGGCTGTAATCGGCGATGGCGCCGCTTCCTTCGAAGACGATAATGCCAATCAGCGCGGCAAGCAGAAGTACTATGGGCGCGGCCGATGCCACGAACCCGGGACGGCGTGTCACTCCGTCAGGTAAAATTCTTATTTTCAACAGTAAACAGTGTTATGTACGATATGTGTATGGCCGCGATCGGCGGCTGTTACCTAAAACCGTGGCAAAAATACTAAATAATCGGATACGTTGCCTATCTCATTAACAATCATTACCTAAAAAACAGCAAAAAGCAAGCCGGTCCTGTTCCTTTCGGGAGGGCCGGCCTGTATGTAATATATATATATTATGGGGCGATGTATCAGCGCTGCTGGAGCTTGAAGCCGATGTAGACTCCTTCGTAGGAGTTGAGCAGCGAGCTCAGCGCGTTGAGCGTATTGTTGTTAAGAGCTCCGGCCACCTTGGTGAGGATGTTGATAAGGCGAGTGGCGTCGAAGGTGAGGTTGAGGGTGTTGCCGCTCTTGGTTGCGTTGGCGGAGAGCTTGCCTAAGGAGATGCGGTTGAAGGCGTTGAAGTTGAACACCAGACGGTCGTTCTCGTCCTTCTCTATCTTGCC
>JAIDUY010000075.1 GCA_029059965.1 Muribaculaceae bacterium | reverse complement strand
GCAGCGACTACCGCACTCCCCTCACCGTGGCCGCCAACCGCCACGACGTCATGGCCGTACAAGTCTACGACCGACGCGACAGCGAGATGCCCGACGTGGGTCTGATGCGCGTGGCCGACCTCGAGACCGGAGCCACACGCTGGGTCGACACCTCGTCGTCCGCCACACGCCGCGCCTACGGCCGCTGGTGGTACGACATGCAGCAGCGCATGGCCACCACCCTGCGCAGCACCCGCGTCGACTACGTTTCGGTCGCCACCGACGAGGACTACGTCAAGGCGCTGATGTCCCTTTTCAAAAACCGCTCCACATTATGAACCGCATCCTCACAGCACTCGGCCTCTTTGCAGCAGCCTGCGCCATCCCGGCGGCAGGCCAGGGCGTGACAGTGACCTCCGAACTCGACAGCGCCGTGATTGTCATGGGCTCGCAGGTACGGATGACCGTCAATGTCAGCATGCCCGAGAACTACGCCGGCACAGCCCGGATGCTCAACGCGCCCGAAATCCAGGACACCGTCCGCGGCTACGGACGCTGGTATGGAGTCGATGTCGTCGGAATCGAAGCCGACACCACCGACAGCGACGGACGCCGCCGCCTGACCTTAGGCTATACGCTCCAGGCCTTCGACCCCGGACTGGTGAGCCTGCCGCCCGTCGGAGTGCTCCCCGCCGATGGAAGCGACACCGTATTCTCCAACACCTTAGCCCTCAAGGTACTCCCCGTAGAAGTCGACACCGTCAGCATGGCGCTCATGCCCATGGCCACCGTGGCCGACCCGCATTCGCGCTGGTACGACTACATTCCTCTGTGGACGCTGTGGGTACTCCTTGCCGTGGCACTTGCCGCCGCAGGCTGGATTCTGTGGAGAAAGCTGCGCCGCCGCAAAGAGGAAATCGTCCGCGAGGCAGCCAAGCCCGTACCTCCTTTCGACCTGGCCATGAGCCGACTGAGCAAACTGCGCGCAAGCGGCATCGCCGCCATGGGCCACGAGAAGGAATTCTACACCGAGCTTACCGACATCCTGCGCCAGTACCTGCACGGCCGCTTCGGCATCAACGCCATGGAGATGACATCGTCGCAGATTGTCAAGGCCCTGCGCCGCAATCCGGACACCCGTATGCCGGCCGACCGCATGGACGCCGTGCTTCGCATCGCCGACTTCGTGAAGTTCGCCAAGGAGAAACCTCTGGCCGACGACAACGAGCGCGCCATGATGCGTGCCACCGAATTCGTCGAGAGCACCAAGCCCGTGCCGCCGCCACCCGTTGACGAAAAAGTCATCAAGGCCGCCGCCGGCACCGGAAACAAGAAAAAGTAAACAACGGCCCGCCCCCTCTCCGGGGGCGCGGCCTTCAACACAGATACACTCTCAAGGAAAATGCATTTTGCCCATCCTCATTTCCTCTGGCTGCTACTGCTGCTGATACCCCTTGCCGCATGGTATGTGGTCAAGCAGCGCAACACGCACGCCACGATGAGCCTCTCCACCACTGAGGCCTTTGCCTCGCTGCCCCGCTCGTGGAAGCAGTATCTGCGCTACTTCCTGTTCGCGCTGCGTCTGGCGGCAGTGGCGTGCCTCATCGTTGTGCTCGCCCGTCCGCAGGTGCGCGACAGCTGGCGCACCACCAGCACCGAAGGCACCGACATCGTGCTTGCCCTCGACGTATCGTCGTCGATGCTTGCCCGCGACTTCAGCCCCGACCGCTTCGGAGCGGCCAAGGACGTGGCCTCGAGCTTCATCGCCGGACGCGACGCCGACAACATCGGCATCGTCGTCTTTGCGGGCGAGAGCCTCACAGGCGTGCCCATGACAATGGACCGCTCCGTCCTTCAGAGCTATCTCAACAACCTCGAGATGGGCATACTCGAGGACGGCACCGCAATAGGCGACGGCATCGCCACCTCGCTCAACCGCCTGCGCGAGGGCCGCGCCAAGAGCAAGAGCATCATCCTGCTCACCGACGGCAGCAACAACACCGGCGTCATCGCCCCTGTGACAGCCTCGGAAGTGGCCAAGGAGATGGGCGTGAAAATCTACACCATCGGCGTGGGCAAGAACGGCACCGCTCCCTACAGCACCCGCACCCTGTCCGGCCGCATCGAGTTCCAGCCCCAGCCCGTCGTCATCCACGAGGACCCCCGGCGCACCATCCCCGCATCG
>JAIDUY010000074.1 GCA_029059965.1 Muribaculaceae bacterium | reverse complement strand
AAATCGACATCGTAGCCACCAAGGGCGACGAACTCATCTTTGCCGAAGTGAAAACCCGCAGCTCGGACTTCGGCGACCCGCTCGATGCCGTCGACTCGCGCAAGATTTCCCGTATGGTGCGTGCTGCCGAAGCATACCTCCGCTCGACCGACATCGAGGGCATAGCCTGCCGCTTCGATCTGTTCGGCATCACGGGAACTCCCGGCGACTACACTGTCGAGCACATCCCCGACGCATTCTACCCTCCCCTGCGCCGATATCGCTGATTCATCCTCCCACGATATAAAAAAAACACTACACGATATGGCAAACAAATCCATCGAAAGGCTCACGGCGCTGCGCGCGCTGATGAAAGACAAAGGACTCGCCGCGGCCATCATCCCGCAGGCCGACGCCCATCTGAGCGAATACCTCGCCTCCCACTGGCAGCTGCGCCGCTGGCTCAGCGGATTCACCGGCTCGGCGGGCGACCTCGTCGTAACCGCCGACAAGGCCTGCCTGTGGACCGACTCGCGCTACTTCCTCCAGGCCGCCCGCCAGCTCGAAGGCTCCGGCATAGAGCTGATGAAGGACGGTCTGTCGTCCACTCCGTCCATCGCACAGTGGCTCGCCGACAGCCTCCACAGCGGCGACACCGTCGGCCTCGACGGCATGCTCTTCGCGTCTCCCGCTCTCGACCGTCTGCGCGCCGGCCTCGCCGCCAAAGGCATAAAAGTCGACTGCCTCTTCGACCCCGCCACACTGTGGACCGACCGTCCCGCCCTGCCCGACAGCAAGATATACATCCATGAGCTCCGCTATGCAGGCGAGAGCGCCGAATCCAAGATTGCCAAAATCATGGACGCCGTGCACGATGCCGGCGCCGATGCCATCTTCATCTCGGCCCTCGACGAAATAGCCTGGACCCTTAACATACGCTGCGACGACGTCCGCCACACCCCCGTCGCCACAGGCTTCCTCTACCTCGGCAAGGGCGGCAATGTGCTCTTCATCGACCCCGCCAAGACCGACGCCGACACACTGGCCTACCTCGAAAGCCAGGGCGTGACTACCCGCCCCTACACCGACGCCACAGCCTTCCTCGGCGCACTCCCCGCCGACACCGCCGTAGCGGTCGAGCCCGCGCACCCCTCCGGAGCCGTGATGGAAATCCTCGGAAACCGCGCCCGCGCCATCGCCCTGTCGCCCGCAGCCGCCCTCAAGAGCGTCAAGAATGACGTCCAGCT
>JAIDUY010000073.1 GCA_029059965.1 Muribaculaceae bacterium | reverse complement strand
GCGTTGAGGATGGCGCCGTCAAGGATGGCATCGATGATACCGCGTGTGTCGCGGATAGAGATGCGCTTGCCGGTTCCGTTCCAGCCTGTGTTTACGAGGTAAGCCTTGGCTCCGCTCTTCTCCATTTTCTTCACGAGCTCCTCGGCATACTTTGTGGGGTGCAGCTCAAGGAATGCCTGGCCGAAGCAAGCAGAGAATGTGGGAGTGGGCTCGGTGATGCCACGCTCGGTACCTGCGAGTTTGGCGGTGAAGCCTGACAGGAAGTAGTACTTGGTCTGCTCGGGTGTCAGGATCGAAACGGGAGGAAGTACACCGAATGCGTCGGCCGACAGGAAGATTACATTCTTGGCGGCGGGACCGGCCGAGATAGGCTTAACGATGTTCTCGATGTGGTCGATGGGGTAAGATACACGGGTGTTCTCGGTAACGCTCTTGTCGGCGAAGTCGATCTTGCCCTCGGCGTCTACGGTTACATTCTCGAGGAGTGCGTCGCGACGGATAGCGTTGTAGATATCGGGCTCGCTCTCCTTGTCGAGGTTGATAACCTTGGCATAGCATCCACCCTCGAAGTTGAACACACCGTTGTCGTCCCAGCCGTGCTCGTCGTCACCGATGAGAAGACGCTTGGGGTCGGTTGAAAGGGTGGTCTTGCCGGTGCCTGACAGACCGAAGAAGATAGCGGTGTTCTCGCCGTTCATGTCGGTGTTGGCCGAGCAGTGCATCGAGGCGATACCCTGCTGGGGAAGGTAGTAGTTCATCATAGAGAACATACCCTTCTTCATCTCGCCGCCATACCATGTGTTGATGATGACCTGCTCCTTGGATGTGGTGTTGAACACGACTGCAGTCTCGCTGTTGAGACCCAGCTCCTTGTAGTTCTCAACCTTGGCCTTGGATGCGTTGTATACAACGAAGTCGGGCTTGAAGTCTTTGAGCTCCTCGGCGGTGGGCTTGATGAACATGTTGGTCACGAAGTGAGCCTGCCATGCAACCTCCATGATGAAGCGTACAGCCATGCGGGTGTCCTTGTTGGCTCCGCAGAAGCAGTCTACAACGTAGAGTTTCTTGTTGCAAAGCTCCTTGACAGCAAGTTCCTTGACGGCTTTCCATGCCTCTTCGGTAACGGGCTTGTTGTCGTTCTTGTACTCCTCGGTTGTCCACCATACTTTGTCCTTCGAGTTCTCGTCGAGCACGATGAACTTGTCTTTGGGCGAACGGCCGGTGTATACGCCGGTCATTACGTTGACTGCGCCAAGCTCGGTTACTGCACCTTTCTCAAAGCCCTCGAGGCCGGGAAGGGTTTCTTCTTTGTAGAGCTCCTCATAAGAGGGGTTGTAGATGATCTCAGTGGTACCGGTGATACCGTACTGGGTTAAATCAATTTTGCTCATTTCGTTTAAATAATTATGTTAGAGTAGTTT
>JAIDUY010000072.1 GCA_029059965.1 Muribaculaceae bacterium | reverse complement strand
ATGCTGAGGCGGTACTTGGCGCCGGGAATCCAGTCGATGTCGATGCGGCGGCGCATAAGCAGGTTGGCCGAGTCGGGGCGCAGCACGGCGGCCACGGGATTCCAGAGGGTGTCGACCTGGGTCTCGAGTCTGAGTCCGGTCGAATCGAGCTCTGTCCAGGGCACGTCGGACTCGATGAGCAGGGGCTTGTTGAGGTTCTGACGGGTGGCACCCAGGGGCCTGATGTTCATGTACTCCATGTAGGGCGGGGGCAGGAAAGTGGTGTCGCCGCTGACGCTGTCGACGATGAAGCGCGGGGCCTCCTCGTCCTTGTCTTTCTTCTTTTTCTCCTTCTTTTTCTGGTCGCGGAAGAAGAAGCGCAGGGTGTCGGTGGTCCACGCGAGCTGATCGGTGCTGTCGGTCTTGAGGTAGCTCACGCTCAGGCGCAGGGAGTCGGAGGCGATGACGGCGGTGTCGGCCAGCCACAGTTCGAGGGAGTCGCGGGTGGCGTTGACGCGCGTCAGCGCCCAGCTGTCGGAGCTGCGTCCGGCGCCGGGAGCGCCGTCGACGATGCGTATTTCCGGCATCGAGTCGGAGGGGGCGGCGAAGTCGATGGTGATTCGCCGGCGTTCGGGGCGCTTGTAGTCGCCGAGGTAGACGGGACGGTAACCGGTGTTGAACCAGGTCATGAAGATGTCGTTGGGCAGATAGCGCAGGCCGGGACGCGTCACCAGCGAGTCGGAGCGGTCGGCGGCGAAGAGGGTGTCGGTGACGGTGATTTCCTCGACGCTCGGGCTTACGATATAGGGGTAGAAGGCCACGTCCTCGGAGCGGTCCCAGTGGTAGTCGCGGTTGAGGTCGTTGACGGCGAAAACGCGGTACTCGCCTGCGGGGAGGTTGCGGATGGTGAACTGGCCGTACTGGTTGGTGCGGGCGATGCGCTCCATGGGCAGTGTGGAGATGGCCGTGTCGGAGAGATTGGAGTAGACGCCCACGAGCATGCCCTGGGCGGGTTCGAGGTTCTCGGCCTGGAGCACCATGCCCGATATGCGCAGGGTGTCGATGACGGGGCCGGTGGAGAAGTCGATGGCGAAGCCGTCGAGGATGTTGCCCTCGTTGAGGTCCTTGATGGCGTCGGCGAAGTCGATGGTATAGGTGGTGCTGTCCAGCAGGGTGTCGCGGAACACGACGCTGAGGCGTCGGCCGTTGGCGCTTACCTGCGGCGGCGTCTTGGGCGCGGGCGACATCACCACCTTGGTGAATGCATCCTCAAGCTGTATGTTCTCGTCGAAGTAGGCCGTCAGACGGCGGGTGTTGACGTTGGTGGCACCCATGCCGGGGTCGGAGCGCACGAACACCGGCGGGGTCTCGTCGCGGGGTCCGCCCTCGGGACGGCCCATGTTTGCGCACGCCACCGCCAAGAGCAGCATCGGCAGCAGCACGAGCGCCTTCATCGATGTCCTTTTGGCTTTCATGGGATGGACAGTGACGGCTGCGTGTTCAGTAAGTGCGGTCTATGATGAAGTCGAGCAGACCTGCAAGCTCCTCTTTCTGCGGTGTGTCCGGCAGCGGAGCCAGGGCGGCTACGCCACGCTCGCGCAGCTCGTCCATGGTGCGGCGGGCGCGCTCGACGCCGCCGCGGCTGCGGGCGAATTCCTGCAGGCGGGCGATGTCGGCATCGTCGGGGGTGCCGAGGTTGAGGAGTTCGAGCATAGCGGGGCGCTCTGCATCGTCCTCGTCCTCAAGCGCATAGAGCAGGGGCAGCGAAATCTTGCCCTCGCGCAGGTCGTTGCCCGTGGGCTTGCCGACCTCTTCCGAAGAATAGTAGTCGAATATGTCGTCGCGAATCTGGAAACAGCGTCCGAAGGCGCGGGCATAGTCCGTCAGGGCGTCCATGCGCCAGTCGTCGACGCCAGCGGCAAGGCAGCCCATGCGGGCGCTGCTGATGAAGAGCGACGCAGGCTTGTAGTCGATGATTTTGACTTAGTTGTCGACCGACAGCGAGTGCTCGCGCGCATTGAAAATCTGGTCGATTTCGCCCGTCGAGAGTCGGCGTCCGAGGCCGCAGAGGGAGTCGACGATGCGCAGGTCGCCGGTACTGATGGCCTCCTGCATGGCCGACGAGGTGAAGAAGTCGCCGACAAGAACCGCTATATGATTGTCCCATACGGCATTGATGGTGGGGTAGCCGCGGCGGGTATTGGAATTGTCGACCACGTCGTCGTGGATGAGCGAGGCGTTGTGCAGCAGTTCGACCGAGGCGGCGGCGGCCATGACGGTGTCGGTGACCGGACCGAACATCTGCGCGCACACCATCAGCAGCAGCGGACGGAGCTGCTTGCCCTTGGTGCGCAGCTGTGCCCCGACCACCTGCGACATCAGCGGGTTGGAACTGGCCAGCTGGCGGGAGATGCGCTCGTTAAGGAGGGCGAGGTCGGCAGCGTGGCGGGTCTGAAATGTAGTGAGTGTCGTCATCAGGATCCTAAAGATGTGCAAAAGTACGAAAATTTCGCCCAACTGCAAAAAAATGGGCCTACCCCCGTCACCTTAGGGCACCTTGCCGCGTCTAACATACGAAACGTTTCAGACGAATCCCATAAAACGATACTATACAACAAACGACTCATCATGGAAATAATTGAAGCACTCGGAGAAATCCTCATTCCCCTGGGCATATGCGTAGGCCTGCCCGTACTCATCATATGGCTCGTGACACGCGCCGCCACAAACAGCGAAAACAAACGCGCACAGATTCTCATCGAGGCCATACGCAACAACAAGGACATCGACCTCACCAACATCTCCGAAGTTTTGCGGCGCCCCCGCCGCTCCGCCCTCCAGCTTCTCAACCTGCGCCTGCTGCGCGGATGCATCTTCTCGCTCCTCGGAGTGGCATTGGGCATAGCAATGGCTGTATTCGCCTCCACCGATCCTGAATCCCATGTACAGAATCCCCTCATGATTTTGTGTGGAGCTTCGCTGGCAATCGGCATCAGCTATCTGATTGTCTACTTCGTGACACGCCGTCAGACCGCCGGCGAAGAACAGAACACTGCCGAAGAGGTCTGAGAACCGTCCGATGAACCGCAAGGAGTTCACAGACCTCGTATCCGGGTCGCAGGAAGCGTTCAGACGCTTTCTTGCGGCCCTTTGCTGCGGCGACAAGGCCCTGGCCGACGACATCGCCCAGGACACCTACCTCAAGGCCTATCTGGCCTGCGACAGCCTCCGCGACCCTTCCACATTCGGCGCTTGGCTCAGGCGAATAGCCTACAACACTTTCATCTCCTCGCGCCGCTCGCTTCGCCCCGAATGCGCCATCGACGACGCCCTCCACCTCGCCGGAGGCGAAGCCGCCGACGAAGGCTTCCGCTACCAGGACCTCTACGCCGCCCTGGCGCGGCTCGGCGAATGCGAACGCACGGCCATCCTGCTGTTCTACATGGAGGGCTACGCCATTCGCGAGATTGCAACAATCACCGAATCAACCGAAAACGCCGTCAAGCAGCAGCTTTCGCGCGGACGCGCACATCTCAAAGACCTCTTATGAACACCAACACACAACATACCGACGACGAGCGCCTGCGCGGCATCTTCGACAGCTTCCACCCCGCACAGACCGACACCGACGACTTCATGGCTGCACTCGAAGCACGCCTCGACGCCGTCGAGTGCATACGCAGTCGCCAGCAGGCCGACCGCCGTATAATGCGCCTGGCCATAGGTGCCGCCGCCGTAACCGGCCTTGCCGTCGGCGTAGCCGCTACCCTGCTCATGCCCGTGGCATCGGCAGCCATCGCACCCGTCGTCGCAGCCATCGGCACATCCGGGAGCGACATCGCCGCAAGCCTCGCCTCCCCCGGCACAGTCACAACCCTCCTTTGGCTCACCGCCGCCGCCACAGCCACCCTCGCCTCCTACAACACCTACGAACTCACCGCCACCCTCCTGCGCCGCAAGGCGTTAGGCGTTAGGCGATAATTGAGAATTTAAAATGCATAATGCATAATTAGGGGGGGGGCCCAGTAGGGGCGCGATACATCTGTATAGTATAAACATATGACCCTGCCGACGAAAAGGCGCGTGTAGATCGCGG
>JAIDUY010000071.1 GCA_029059965.1 Muribaculaceae bacterium | reverse complement strand
CTGCTACCGCGGCATCCGTCACCTTAACGGCCTTCCCGTCCGCGGCCAGAGCACCAAGAACAACGCCCGCACCCGCAAGGGCCGCAAGAAAACCGTTGCAAACAAGAAGAAAGCAACCAAATAATAGACCAATATGGCAAAAAAGACAGTCGCAGCTAAGAAACGCAACGTCAAGGTTGGCGCAGAAGGCCAGCTTCACGTTCATTCTTCGTTCAACAATATCATCGTGTGTCTTGCCAACAGCGAAGGTCAGGTCATCTCCTGGTCCAGCGCAGGCAAGATGGGTTTCCGCGGTTCCAAGAAGAACACACCCTATGCAGCACAGATGGCCGCTCAGGATTGCGCCAAGATCGCATATGACCTGGGCCTCCGCAAAGTAAAGGCATATCTCAAAGGCCCGGGTAACGGCCGTGAGAGTGCAGTACGTACCATCCACGGTGCCGGCATCGCAGTGACCGAAATTATCGACGTCACCCCGCTGCCCCACAATGGTTGCCGCCCTCCCAAGAGAAGAAGAGTTTAATCGGACAGGTGACCGGAAGACAGCAAGTTCTGAACAACGTCACCCCCTCTACTTTCACTTTTAGTATCTCTCAAGAAACAAAAACACTCCGGAAAGGAACCCGGCAGCGGTCCGCCAAGGCCGCTTAGCGCAAGCGCCGTGAGGCTCATCAAGTCCGGTCGGAAATAGAGCGAATAGACCATAATTTTCATCACCTCTCTATGGTCGCGGCTGCGCCCGAAACCGACTACCCGCCTCAGCAGGCCGGCCCTCTCCAACCCCTTCTTAGATTAAACTACCACAATGGCAAGATACATCGGTCCTAAGACCAAAATCGCCCGCAAGTTCGGCGAACCCATCTTCGGAGAAGATAAAGTACTCGCCCGCCGCAATTTCCCCCCCGGCCAGCACGGGCAGAACAAGCGCCGCAAAACCTCTGAGTACGGCGTACAGCTGCGTGAGAAGCAGAAAGCCAAATACACCTACGGTGTGCTGGAGCGTCAGTTCCGCAACCTCTTCAAGCAGGCTTCCTCGATGAAGGGTATCACCGGTGAGATTCTTCTGCAGCTTCTGGAGAGCCGTCTGGACAACGTTGTGTTCCGTCTGGGCATCGCTCCCACCCGCGCCGCAGCCCGTCAGCTTGTTCTCCACCGCCACATCACCGTCAACGGTGCCGTAGTGAACATTCCTTCCTACAGCGTTAAGCCCGGCGATGTCGTAGGCGTGCGCGAACGCTCCAAGAGCCTCGAGGTTATCGCAGACGCTCTGGCCGGCTTCAACCACAGCAAGTATCCCTGGATTGAGTGGGACGAGGCAAGCAAGAACGGCAAGTTCCTGCACGTACCCGCCCGCGAAGACATCCCCGAGAACATCAAGGAGCAGCTGATTGTCGAGCTCTACTCCAAGGCTTAATCATTAGAAACCCAGATCCATGGCTATATTAGCATTCCAAAAACCCGAAGCGGTTGTGATGGTGGAAGCCAACAACCACTACGGCAAATTCGAATTCAAACCCTTGGAACCAGGCTATGGCATCACCGTGGGCAACGCACTGCGCCGTGTCCTGCTCTCCTCGCTCGAAGGCTTCGCCATTTCGTCCATCAAAATCGACGGAGTGCGCAACGAATTCGACTCCGTGCCCGGCGTAAAGGAAGATGTCACCAACATCATCCTTAACCTGAAGCAGGTCGACCTCAAGCAGAAAGTCGAGGACACCGAGTTCGAGCGCGTTACCATTACAGCTACGGGCAAGGAAGAGTTCACAGCCGGCGACATCGCCAAGGCCCTCACAGGCTTCGAGGTGATGAACCCCGAACTGGTAATTTGCCACCTTGACCCTCAGGCTACGTTGGTACTTACCCTGACCATCAACAAAGGCCGCAGCTGGGTGCCCGCCGAGGAAAACGTCACTCCCAACGACGACATCGACACTATCGCAATCGACTCCATCTACACCCCGATCAAGAACGTGAAGTATACGGTCGAGAACTACCGCGTGGATCAGAAGACCGACTACGACAAGCTCACGCTCGAAATCACCACCAATGGTTCGATTCTGCCCAAGGATGCCGTAAAGGAAGCCGCTAAGATTCTCATCTATCACTTCATGCTTTTCTCTGACGAGAAAATCACCCTGGAGACCACCGAGCCCGATCCCGGCGAAGAGTTCGACGAAGAAGTACTGCACATGCGCCAGCTCCTCAAGAGCAAGCTCGTGGACATGCAGCTCTCTGTCCGTGCCCTCAACTGCCTCAAGAGCGCAGAAGTCGAGACCCTGGCGGAACTGGTGGTGTTCAACAAGACCGACCTGCTCAAGTTCCGTAACTTCGGCAAGAAGAGTCTTGTGGAACTCGAAAGCCTGCTGAACAGCCTGAATCTCTCGTTCGGCATGGATATTTCTAAGTATAAACTCGATAAAGAATAACTCCCGATGCGACACAATAAAAAATTCAATCACCTTGGCCGTCAGAAAGCCCACCGCGACTCCCTGCTGGCCAATATGACGGTATCGCTCATCCTGCACAAGCGCATCAACACCACCCTCGCAAAGGCTAAAGCACTGCGCATGTACGCCGAGCCGCTGATCAACCGTGCCAAGGAAGACACCATGGCCAACCGTCGTCTGGTCTTCTCCTATCTCCAGAACAAAGAGGCCATCAAAATCCTCTTCCAGGAGATTGCCGAGAAAATCGCCAACCGTCCCGGTGGATACACCCGTATCCTCAAGACCGGCAACCGTCTGGGCGACAACGCCAAGACCTGCTTCATCGAGCTCGTCGACTACAACGAGGGTATGCTGAAAGACTCCAAGGAGGCCAAGGCTAAGACTACCCGTCGTTCGCGCCGCAAGAGCGCTGCCCCCGCTGCCGAAAACGCAGCCGAGGCTCCCGCAGCTGAAGCTCCCGCAGCAGAATAAATTGTCGATTCAAACCCGGTCGTATGCCGGGCCGACAGATACAGAAAACCGCGTCCCTGTCCGGAACGCGGTTTTCGTTTTGTTCGCCCGACATGGGCATCATCTAACGGGTGAAAGTCCCGAGCGCGCCCCGATAGCGGGAAGCGCATAGTCC
>JAIDUY010000070.1 GCA_029059965.1 Muribaculaceae bacterium | reverse complement strand
TTGTTAGACTCACAATATACTTGAATTTTGGTTATGAGGGAGGTGCGTTACTGTGAAGTAGCGCACTTTCATTTTTTATAACCTGTCAAGAGTGAAAAAACTCGCGGAGGAGCATCGAGCGTCCTCCGCGAGTTTATTTTTATATCGCTGTCTGTCAGCGGCCTTGTGCGTCCACGAAGCTTCGGAAACGTTCGAGGCCGTCGGCGAGGCGGGCGCGGGGGCAGGCTATGTTCCAGCGCATGAATCCGGCGCCGGCGTCGCCGTACATGGTTCCGCTGTTGAGCCACAGGCCCGTTGCCTCGAGGAGGCTGTGCTCGAGGGCGTCGGAGTCGCCGCCGAGGGCGCGGCAGTCCATCCACACGAGGTAGGTGCCTTCGAGCTCGGCCAGAGGGAAGTCGGGCAGATGCTCGGCGCACCACTCCTTCATGTAGTCGTAATTGCCTTTGAGATAGACAAGCAGCGCCTCGAGCCAGTCGGCTCCGCAGGTATAGGCGGCGATGGTGGCGGCGACGCCGAAGGGGTTGACGTCGCATACCTCGTTGATATTTATGGCCTTGTCGATGCGGCTGCGCACGGCCTCGTCGGGGGCGACGATGTTGGCGATCTGCAGTCCGGCGATGTTGAATGCCTTGCTGGGCGAAATGCAGGCCACACAGTTGAGCCTGTACTCCTCGCCAAGTGATGCGAAGGGCGTGTAGCGGTGGCCGGGATAGACGAGCTCGCAATGGATTTCGTCGGCTATGACCGTCACGCCGTTGCGCCGGCAGATATCGCCGAGGCGGCGGAGCTCGTCGGCCGTCCAGACGCGTCCGACAGGGTTGTGGGGATTGCATAGCAGCATGAGCCTGACGTCGGGCTCGGCTGCCTTGCGCTCGAGGTCGTCGAAGTCCATGACATAGCTGTCGCCGCGGCGCAGCAGAGGCGAGGCAAGTACCTCGCAGCCATTGTTGCGGATGGACGAGAAGAAGCAGTTGTAGACAGGCGTCTGCACCAGCACCTTGTCGCCGGGACGCGCCAGAGCCTTGATGATGGCCGAGATGGCGGGGACGACGCCGGAGGTGTAGATGATATTGCGGCGGTCGATGGTCCAGCCGTGGCGGTCGGCGAACCAGGCCGTGACGGCGTCGTAGTACACATCGGGCACGAGTGTATAGCCGAAGATGCCCTGCTCCACGCGGGCGGCGAGAGCCTCGGTCACGGCGGGGGCGGTGCGGAAGTCCATGTCGGCCACCCACATGGGCAGCACACGGGCGCCGGGGTCGCTGTCCCACTTGTACGAGCCTGTTCCGCGACGGTCGATGAGTCGGTCGAAATCGTAGTCCATGCTCATTTGTTCCTTATGTTTATCACGCAGTCGGCGGGCGCCTTGATGTTATCGTCGATGGTCACCGAGCCGATGGCATCGGCGGTGATGCTGCCGGATGTCGGATTCTTGATATTGGTAATGGAGCCCTTTATGTCGGCGCGGAGAGTGCTGTACTCGAAGGCGCGGTCGCAGTCGGGACCGAAGGTGCAGTTCTCCAGCACGAGGTCGTGCGCATAGCACAGGGGCTGCTCGCCGGTGATGTGACAGTTGACCAGGCGCAGGTTGCGCGAGTGCCAGCCGAGGTACTCGCCGTTGAGTTCGGAGTCGTAGACGGTGACGTTCTCGACCTCCCAGAAGGCATCCTTGGTGGTGATGCGTGCGTTACGGAGGGTGACGTTGCGGACGTACTGGAACACGTACTTGCTGTCGGCCTCGAGGCCGTCGATGTCGATATTCTCGCTGAACATGAACGGATAGCGGCCGCCGTGGAGCACAAGCTTGCGTATGCGCAGGTCGCGGCAACGCCAGAACACCTCGTCGGCATCGTTGAGAACAACATTGTCAATATCTATGTGGTGCATCTCGCGGAACATCTTGGGCGCGTCGACCACAGTGTCGGTCATGCGCAGATGGTCGCTGTACCACAGCGCCGAGCGGCCGCCGACGTCGAAGAAACAGCGGTCGATGACAAAGCCGTGTACATGCCAGAAGGGATAGTTGCCCTCGAAGCGGCATCCCACAGCCTCGATGTTGCCACACTCCTTGATGGCCGATTCGCCCTCGCGGATGACGACATTCTCCAGCCGCAGGTCGTGCGAACCGAACAGAGGCCGTTCGCCTCCGAATTCCTTATCTTTTATTATCTGCATGGTAGTACCTTGATTGTGGACGCAAATTTAGCAAAAAAATCCCGCCCCTCCTTTACCAATATCACCGCACCTCATACCCGAATCTACTCCCCCACGCCAT
>JAIDUY010000007.1 GCA_029059965.1 Muribaculaceae bacterium | reverse complement strand
CGGATGGCCACAATCTCGGCGGAAAATTCATACTGCCGACGCCGGAAGGTCGGAGCCATCATCGCCCAGGACCAGATGATTATTTCGGACGGCTACAACGGCACTCCCGCCGGTTTCGAGAATGTCTGCGAGGACGAGGGAGGAGTGACCAAGCCTTACGTGCTCCATGCCGAGGCCAACGCCATCACCAAGGTGGCGCGCAGCAACAATTCGAGCGAGGGCTCGACGCTCTATGTCACGGCCTCGCCCTGTCTCGAGTGCGCCAAGCTCATCATCCAGTCGGGTATACGCCGCGTGGTGTTCAATGAATTCTACCGTCTGGCCGACGGCATAGACCTTATGCGGCGCGCAGGCATCGAGTGCGTGCATGTCTGCGACCTCGAATCCTGAGCACTGCCCCGCCCCACCGCAAAGAACATACATTCCCCTACCATTTAAAATGACGAAAATGCAATCCAGAAACGGACGCAGATATATGTTGTGGCTGCCGCTGACGGCGGCCATATTCCTTATTGCAGGACTATGGACCGGCCGCTGGCTCGCCACCAGCGAGCACGACAACGCAGCCCGCGAAAAGCTGGCCGAGGTATTCGACATCATCGAGGAGAGCTATGTCGACGAGGTTTCGCTCGACAGCCTCGTCGAGCTGACAATTCCCGAGCTTCTGCGCAACCTCGACCCGCACTCGGTCTACATCCCGGCCGAGCGACGCCTTGCCGCCAACCGCGACCTCGAGGGCTCGTTCTACGGCATCGGAATCCAGTTCCAGATGGTGAACGACACGCTCTATATCGTCGAGGTCATCAGCGGCGGTGCGGCTCAGGAGGCCGGAATTCAGGCCGGCGACAAGATTATCGAGGTCGACGGCCGCAACATTGCCGGCACAGGCGCCACCACCGACGACATCTTCGGCATGCTGCGCGGAGCCGAGGGTACAGAGGTATCCGTCAAGGTCAAGCGTCACAACAGCGCCGCACCGCTGAATTTCGACCTCGTCAGGGCCGAGGTACCTGTGTCGCCCATCGACGCCTCGTACATGCTCACCGACTCAATAGGCTATGTGCGCTTAGGCAAATTCTCGGACAACACCTACCCCGAATTCCTGCGCGCCTTCGATGGCCTGCGACGCGACGGCGCCAAGTCCTTCATACTCGACA
>JAIDUY010000069.1 GCA_029059965.1 Muribaculaceae bacterium | reverse complement strand
TGGTGCAGCACCTACGACCTCTACGGCCAGTCCTCCGGCAAAAAGCCCTACCCCGCTCCCGAATCGCCCTACGTTGAAGTCGGCATAGTGCCCTGGGGCGCTTCCTCGCTCAACTGCATCCTCATCCGCTACGCCGACGTGATGCTCATGAAGGCCGAAGCCCTCATCGAGCAGAACAAGAACCTCGACGAAGCACGCACTCTCATCAACGACATCCGTCAGAAGGCAGCACGCTCTGTCGACCCCACCTATCAGCCCGTCGACTGCAACCCCATGCTCGCCAACTACCACATCGGCCTCTATCCCGCCACCGGCTGGAATCAGGACTACGCCCGCCGCGCCCTCCGCATGGAGCGCCGCCTCGAGCTGGCCATGGAAGGCGGCCGCTGGTTCGACCTCGTCCGCTGGGGAGTGGCTGTCGAGACCGTCAACGCCTACTATGCTTCCGAAGTGAAGCACCGTCCCTACTACCAGGGTGCAAACCTCAGCGCCGACGAGCTCTACTTCCCCATCCCCATCAACCAGGTGGACAACGCAGGCGACCTTTATAAATAATTCTCTCTTAACAAGCCTAAAATCGAATCAACCCAATGAAACGAATCACATACATAGGCACATGCCTGGTGGCAGCGCTGCTCGGCCTCGCCATGGGTGCCTGCTCCGACTTCAAGCCCACGGCACTCCCCGACGTGCCCGGTCTTGAAACCGTCAGCGACCTCAAGGCCGACATCGCCGGCCACAACATCAACCTGACATGGAACCTTCCCTCCGAGGAAAGCGTCGAAGGCGTGATGCTCATCACCAACGGCAACTTCAATGCCGCCACCACCCTCGAAGGCCGTCCGACCGGCTACACCATCGTCGGCCAGCCCATGGACGTGGACTACCTCTACACCGTCAAGGTTCTCTACGAAGGCGGCTACATCTCCGAGGGCGTCTCCGTACATGCCACCCTCCCCTATGAGGAACTCGCAGGCGTGAGCAACCTCCGGTCCGAGGTCAACGGTCGCACCGTCACCCTGACCTGGACTCTCCCCGCCGAAGGCGACATCACCGGCATCCGCGTCCTCCGCGACGGCGAGCCCGCCTCCACCCTCGAAGGCCGCGCCACCGAGTGCATCCTCAAGGGTCAGCCCATGGACAGCCACCTCACCTACACCGTCGAGGCTATCTACGAAGGCTTCTATCCCTCCGTCGCCGCCACCACATCGGCCGACATCCCCTATATGGCACCCCGCATGGGCTACCTGATGACCGCCGCCTCCGTTGCCGACCTCCCCGACGACGACGAACGCGCAGCAGCCGCCTGGTTCCTGACCCAGGAGAACGCCGAGCTCATCTGGCCCGACCAGCTCGCCGAACTCGACGCCGATGTCTACTCCGTAATCTGGATTGAAATCGACCGCGTGGGCCTGCCCCTCGGATGGCAGTACCTCCCCGCCGAAATCAGCAACGAGAACACCATCGCCGCTCTCCGCGACTACTCCGCACGCGGCGGCAGCCTCTATCTGGCCAACATGGCAACCCAGCTCACCGTACCCCTGGGTATTGTTCCCGACAACATGCCTCCCACAGTCTACGGCAACGGCGAAGGCGGACGCGGCGACGACGTTTGGGTGCTCAACGCATACCTCGGCTGGGACTTCAAGGACGGCAGCGACCAGGGCTTCTACGACCGCACCGGCCACGCCATCTACAAGGACCTCACCTTCGAAGACCCCAACGGCTACGGCTACATGAACCTGCCCCTCATCGGCCCCGGCCAGCGCGAAGACCACAACTGCATGTGGGACTGCAACATCTACGGCCGCGGCAGCCAGCCCGACGTAATCCGCAACTTCGAGCTCACCACCAACAGTCTCGTGCTCGCCACCTGGGGACACGTCCGCGACCACTGCGTGGCAGCGATGGTGGAATTCTACGGCAACGCCGAACACGGCCGCTGCATCGCCAACGGCCTGGCAGCGTACGAGTGGAACCAGAATTCCGGTCCCAACCCTTACCAGCACAACATCGAGCAACTGACCTCGAACATACTAAACTACCTCAAGTAAGCGTTAAAAAGCAAGGTAAAAAATAGTGGATTAGGTTATCCGTGGAGTCCCGGTTTACCGCAGGCTCCACGGATTTGCCTGTCCTGAACACACACTCTCTCACATATCCCAGATGAAAAAAGTATTATTGCTCTTAGCAGCAGCCGGCAGCATCGCCGGAGCCGACGCTGCCCGTGTGACCCACATCCCGATGGATATCAGCAACGGCAAGCTCACCGAGACAGTCGGCGGCGGCAGTGTCACCATCTACGGTGTACATGACCCGGAGAATGTCGCCGGAGCTGTCGGCAAGGCTCTCCGCCTGGACGGCTACTCGAGCTTCGCCGTCGGCACCCTGTCGAGCCCCGGCAGCGCCAACGGACAGGCCATGACCGTCAGCATGTGGGTAGCCCCCGAGACATATCCCATCATACAGATCGACGTGCCCAACGAGAAGAAGGTCATGATGGCCGGAACCCTCGACGATGCCGCCCATTCGGGCTGGGCCTTCTCGATAGGCCAGACA
>JAIDUY010000068.1 GCA_029059965.1 Muribaculaceae bacterium | reverse complement strand
GCTGCTGCACGACTACGCCGGGGCCGACCCGCAAATGAGCATAACACATCACCGACCATGAAGATACTGACCGTCCGTCCCGGCTCAATCGACAGCCGCCCCATAGCCGAAGCTGTCGACGCCCTGCGAAAAGGCGAAATAATCGTCTATCCCACCGACACACTCTATGCCCTCGGCTGCAACGCCCTGGACAATAAGGCAGTGGAACGTCTGTGCCGAATCAAGGGAATTAATCCCGAGCGCAATCCCCTCTCCGTCGTGTGCGACGGACTCAGCCAGGCCTCGACGGTGGCCAGAATCGACAACAAGGCCTACCAGCTGCTACGCCGCTGCCTGCCGGGGCCGTTTACATTCATCCTGCCTTCGTCGCCGACTCTTCCCAAGGTGTTCAAGGGCAGACGTCAGGTGGGCATACGCATTCCCGACAACACCATTGCCTTGCGCCTTGCCGAAGAACTCGGCAATCCGCTGATGAGCGCCTCGGTGACCCTCACCGACGAGGACATCGAAGACGGCGCCCTCAACGCCGGCATACTGGCCGACCGCTACTCCGGTACCGCCGACATTACGCTGGCCATCGACGGCGGCGACGGCGGCATAGTACCGTCGACGGTGGTCGACCTCTCCGACAGCTCCGACCCCGTGACAGTACGTCAGGGTCTCGGACAAATCTGACTCTCGCCATGCTTGTTCTGATAGCCGAGTCGAAGACAATGGCGCCTTGCCTCGACAAGGTCAGCCCCGAAGTCTACGCCGCACACCGCCCGATGATGGAGGACAGAGCCGAGGCCGTGATGGACTCGCTTCGCGGGACCTCCGAATCCGAACTCGCAGCAAGAGTCGGCATCAGTGCGGCACTTGCACGACGCCTGCGCGAGATGGTCTACGAATTTCCCAACAAGACTCTCGGAGCCAAAGCCATCGAAGCCTTTACCGGTGTGGTATTCAAAGCATTCGACTACGGCAGCCTCAACAGCGCAGCCCGCGGGCGCACCGCCGCCACAGTGCGCATCGTGTCGTCGCTCTACGGCTGGCTGCGTCCCGACGACATCGTCAAGGCCTACCGCTTAGACTTCAAGACCTCGGTGGCTCCCGACGGCCTCACCCTTGCCGCATCCATGCGCGACAGACTCGGCGAGGCGCTCGTGGCCGAACTCGACAGCCGCGGCAGCCGCGCCGTGCTCGACCTTATGCCGGGCGAAGCCGCCAAGTGCTTCGACCGCAGCACACTCCGGTTGCAGACAGAGATGTGGACGGCTGTATTCCGCGAGATGCTGCCCGGAGGCAGCTACAAGACACCCGACGCCGGGTGGCTCAAAACACTGCGCGGCAAGCTGTTGAGACTGATAGTGGAGAATGGCATCGACAAGCCCGAAGAGCTCGCCGCCATCGGGAGCGACGACTTCATGTGCGAGGGCGTCGACGGCCATAGGCTGCTCTTTACAGCCGTCAGATAATCAGCACCGTAGCGAGTCCCCACACAACAAGCAGAATATTGCTCACGGCATAGGTGACCGTGTAGCCCATGGCCGGAAGCGTGCTGCCGAGGGCATTCTGGACGGCGCCGAGCGACGCTGTGCTCGTGCGCGAGCCCGCACAGCATCCGAGCGTTATGGCAGGGTTGAATCTGAAGACCTTATGACC
>JAIDUY010000067.1 GCA_029059965.1 Muribaculaceae bacterium | reverse complement strand
ATCGAGGAATGAACGATACCGTTCTTATCGACCTTGAAGTCAATCTTACCCTTCTTCACTTCTTCGACAGCCTTTGCCACGTCGTTGGTCACAGTGCCGCTCTTGGGGTTAGGCATCAGGCCGCGGGGACCGAGGATACGGCCCAGAGCACCGATTTTACCCATGATAGCGGGCTGAGTGATGATGACATCGACATCGGTCCAGCCACCTTTGATTTTATCGATGTACTCGTCCAGACCTACGTAGTCGGCACCGGCGCTCTTGGCGGCGGCTTCGGCATCGGGGTTGCAGAGAACGAGCACGCGAATCTGCTTGCCGGTTCCGTGGGGCAGCGTAACAACGCCGCGCACCATCTGATTGGCCTTGCGGGGGTCAACGCCCAGACGCACGTCGATATCGAGGGAAGCGTCGAACTTGGTGAAGGTCATTTCCTTCACGAGTGCGCATGCTTCTTCGAGAGTGTAAGCTCTCCCGGCTTCAAGCTTTGATAAAGCCAACTTCTGGTTTTTGGTAAGTTTACTCATATCAAGTGAAGTATTAGAGGTTAGCGGGGAACTCTCCCTTGACGGTGATACCCATGCTTCTGGCTGTACCGGCAACCATTCTCATAGCGGATTCTATGGTAAAGCAGTTGAGGTCGGGCATTTTGTCGGCAGCAATAGCGCGCACCTGCTCCCAGGTGATTTCAGCGACCTTGGTACGGTTGGGTTCCTTGGAACCGCTCTTTACTTTGGTCACTTCCTTGAGCTGTACGGCTACAGGAGGAGTCTTGACGATGAAGTCGAAACTCTTGTCCGTGTAGTAGGTGATAACGACAGGCAGAATTTTGCCGGCCTTATCCTGGGTGCGGGCATTGAATTGCTTGCAAAATTCCATGATGTTGATACCCTTCGAACCGAGAGCGGGGCCCACGGGAGGCGAAGGATTGGCAGCACCACCTTTTATCTGCAATTTGATTTGTCCAGCAATTTCTTTAGCCATTGGATTAAAACTTAATTTGTTTATTATCTCGCGCTATGCGTGTCTGTCGGTCCGGGAGTCGTAACCCTCCCTCGCGGTCGGACTAAGCTTCGCGCTCTACTTGCGAATTATCGAGTTCCAGCGGGGTCTTGCGGTCGAAGATACGCACAGCCACCTTGAGTTTGTGCTTCTCGGCGTTCACTTCTTCGATAACGCCGGGGAATCCCTTGAAGGGACCGTCGA
>JAIDUY010000066.1 GCA_029059965.1 Muribaculaceae bacterium | reverse complement strand
AGTCTTGTCGACCGCGCCCGCGCCGAAAACGACGTGGTCGTTGTCAGTGTGTTCGTAAATCCCACCCAGTTCAACAATCCCGACGCCCTGCGCACATATCCGCGCACCGAGGAAGCCGACTGCGCCCTGCTCGAGAAAGCCGGTGTGGACTATGCTTTTGTGCCGAGCGTTGAGGAAATGTATCCTCAGGCCGACACCCGCACCTTCGACCTCGGCCCCGTGGGCGAGGTTATGGAAGGCGCCATGCGCCCGGGCCACTTCAACGGCGTGTGCCAGATTGTGAGCAAGCTCTTCGACATCGTCGGTCCCGACCGCGCCTACTTCGGCGAGAAAGACTTCCAGCAGATTGCCGTCATCAAGCGCATGGTGGCACTCGAAGGCTTCGACATCGACATCGTGCCCTGCCCCATCGTCCGCGAGAGCGACGGCCTCGCCCTGAGCTCGCGCAACGTCCGCCTCTCGCCCGCAGGCCGCGCCGCCGCTCCCGCCATCCACCGCGTGCTCGCCGCCAGCAAGGCACTCAAGGAAGCAGGCGCCACGCCCGCCGAGATAGAGAAGAAAGTAATCGAGGAAATCAATGCCGTCGACGGCCTCGAGACCGAATACTATTCCATCGTCGACGCACTGACAATGCAGCCGGTCGCACGATGGAGCGACGCCGGCGCCGACGGCACCGTTGGCTGCGTCACCGTCTACGACGGCGATGTCCGACTCATCGACAACATCCGCTACTGAGCCATGTTCATACAGCTACTGAAATCGAAAATACACCGCGTGACAGTCACCGAAGCCCGGCTCGACTACATCGGCAGTATCACCATAGACGAAGACCTGCTCGACGCCGCCGGCATCCTGCCCGGCGAGCGCGTGTTCATCGTCAACAACAACAACGGTGCCCGACTGGACACCTACACCATCCCCGGCGAACGCGGCTCGGGCGTAATCTGCCTCAACGGCGCCGCCGCCCGCATGGTTCAGCCCGGCGATATCGTCATCATCATGGCTTACGCCACCATGACCCCCGAGGAAGCCCGCGGCTTCGAGCCCAAGGTCATCTTCCCCGACACAGCCACAAACCGCCTCTAACACCGACAAAAATCCGCCAGATATATG
>JAIDUY010000065.1 GCA_029059965.1 Muribaculaceae bacterium | reverse complement strand
ACATCGAGCGCGTCAGGCAGATTCTGCGCGGCGAAACGGGCGAGCTTCAGGACTACCTGCGCAAGGAGATGGAGGCACTGTCGGCCGAGTTGCGCTTCGAAGAGGCGCAGGAGCTCAAGGAGAAATACCGCCTGCTCGAGAATTACCGTTCCAAGAGCGTCATCGTCAGCCAGACCATCAACGACATCGACGTATTCGGTTTCGATGATGACGGAGGCCGCGATGTCTATATCAATTATATGCACGTGCGCCGCGGTGCCGTCGTGCGCAGCATCACACTGCGCTACAGGCGCTCGCTCGACGAGTCACGCGCTCAGCTCCTCGGCTATGCCATGGAGGAGGTGCGGCAGACCCTCGGCGTGGTCTACGACGAAGTCATCGTCGCCGAATCGCCCGAAGTGGAGATGCCCGGCATAACATTCACCATACCGCGTCGCGGCGACAAGGCCAAGCTGCTCGAAGTGTCCGAGCGCAACGCCCGTCAGAACCGAGTCGACGACCTCAAGCACCTCGAGCGTCACAATCCCGAGCAGCGCACCGAGCGTCTGATGGAGCGTATGCAGGCCGACTTCCGCCTGTCCGAACAGCCCCGCCACATCGAGTGCTTCGACAACTCCAACATCCAGGGCACAAATCCCGTGGCCTCGTGCGTCGTCTTCCGCGACGGCAAGCCCTGCAAGCGCGACTACCGCCACTTCAACATCAAGACTGTCGAAGGCCCCGACGACTTCGCATCAATGAAAGAGGTGCTGACGCGCCGCTACTCGCGCATGATGCAGGAGGGCGAGCCGCTGCCACAGCTCATCGTTGTCGACGGCGGCAAGGGACAGCTCTCCGCTGCAGTCGAGGCGCTCGACAACATGGGCCTGCGCGGCACAATAGCCGTTGTCGGCATTGCCAAGCGCCTTGAGGAAATCTACTTCCCCGGCGACTCGGTGCCGCTATACATCGATAAGAATTCCGAAACCCTGCGCGTGGTGCAACACCTGCGCGATGAGGCGCACCGCTTCGGCATCACTCACCACCGCAACCGTCGCAGTGCCAACGCTATAAGTTCCGAACTCGACGGCATACGCGGTATCGGGCCCGCCACGGCGCAGACCTTGCTGAGCCACTTCCGCAGCGTGCGCCGCATCCGCGAAGCCTCCGAAAGCGAAATCGCCGCCCTCGTCGGTCCCGCCAAAGCGCGCCTCGTAATCGCCGGACTCGCTGAAAAAGACCGTATTGAGTAGTTGCATTAAAAAAATGTTCCGAAAAATTTGGTCAGTTCGGACAAAAGGTGTAACTTTGCAGTGCCTTTGAAAAATGGTGCCCATAGTTCAGCTGGTTAGAGCGTCGGATTGTGGTTCCGAAGGTCGTGGGTTCGAATCCCACTGGGCACCCTAAACGGCAAAACCGCTGACGGTCATCACGACAGTCGGCGGTTTTTTCTTATCAATGTTTTGCTACGATGACAGACGGACTGAAAACGAGGCTCGACGAGCTTGTGGGCCGATATAATGTGCCCGAATTTGCCGACAACGATCCCGTGGGTTTCCCGCGGAGCTTTTCGGACAAGGCTGATATAGAGATATCGTCGCTGCTGACTTCGACCATTGCGTGGGGGCGGCGGCCGATGATTCTGCGCAATGCCGAGCGCATGCACGCGTTGCTCGGCCATGAGCCTGCTCAGTTCGTGCTTCACGGCGACATCGAGGCTGTGGGCGACGACAACATACACCGCACTTTCTTCGGCCGACATCTGCGCTACTACCTGCGCGGCCTGCGTGAGCTTTACCGTCGCTACGGGTCGCTCGAGGACTTCGCCGTGGCTGTGGGCGCGCCTCAGTCCGAGGCACCGTCGTGGGTTGTCGCCGATGCTCTCGGACGCCTCCTTGCCGACGCCAACGCCGAGTGTCCGCTCGACGGGCCCAACCGCTGTCTCCCTGCCGACATGAAGACCACCGCCCTCAAGCGCTTTAACATGGCGCTGCGCTGGCTGGTGCGCGACGACGGCATTGTGGATATAGGCTGCTGGACGGCGCTGAAGCCCTCGCAGCTCTACATTCCTCTCGACGTCCACAGCGCCGGCACGGCGCGTGCCCTCGGCCTGCTCGACCGCCGTGCAAACGACCGCCGCGCCGTCGAGGAGCTGACGGCCAATCTGCGTCGCCTCAATCCCGACGATCCGACTGTCTACGACTTCGCCCTGTTCGGAGCGGGCATCGCCGGCGAAATCCCCCGCGATTAATTTAAGGAACTCGTCTTGCTTTAATTAAGAAATAACATCGGCCGTTCTCAAAGTCGGGAACGGCCGATGTTATTTCTTAATTGAGCTCCCGCTACGGTTGGGCGGGGTCCCGGGTTCAGTTTGTGCGGATTGTCAGGCTTTGGCGGCCAGGGGTGCGGGCACGTTGTAGACGCGCGCTGCGAGTTCCTGGTCGAACATGTAGAGTGCCAGACCGTTGTCGCCGATGAGTTTGAGGCGGTCGATCATGCCCTTGGCTGTTTCTTCTTCCTCGACCTGTTCGGCTACGAACCAGTCGAGCTTGCCGCGGGTGGCGTAGTCATGCTCGGCTTCGGCCAGGGCGTAGAGGTTGTTGATGAGGGCTGTCACCTTCTCTTCGTGTGCGAGGGTGTCGGTGAAAGCTGCCAGGGCGTCCTTCCACTGGGTGGGGACGGCGTCGATGGGCTTGAGCACCACGCGGCCGCCACGGCTCACGAGGTAGTTGATGAAGATTTCGGCGTGTGCCTGCTCTTCCTTGAACTGGATGCGGAACCAGTTGGCGATGCCGGCGTTGCCTTCGGACTCGAAGTGCATGGCCATGGAGAGATAGAGGTATGCCGACCAGAACTCGGCATTGATCTGGGCGTTGATTGCGTCTTGAAGTTTTGGACTGATCATTGTTTTGTTTTTTGTTTTGTATAGGTCGTAGCCTGTCGGTTGGTTTTATATGTTAGTTAACGTACTATGAATCGGATGGGTTCGATGTTGTCGGCCGAAAGGATGTAGACGCCTGCGGCGAGGTCGGCCGTGTGCGTGCTTCCGGCGCTCATTTCAGCGGGGATGGGATGGCTGATGCCGGCGGCGTCGACAAGGACGATGCCGCTGAGGTCGGCGAGTGCCACGATGGTGCGGCCTTCGATGCGGACTGCCGCTGAGGCCACGGCTGCATCGGTGACGCCGGACTGCGAGTCGCGGAATACGAAGGGTACTGCTGCGCTGTACTCGGTCTGAATCAGCTCATTGCCTTCGCCGAGGAAGGATGCGCGGGCGCGGCACCAGTAGGTCTGGCCGTCGACGAGCGGTTTGTTGCTGATTCGGATTTCGGATGCCGACTTGGGGTCGGTCATGTTCTGGGTGCTGACCTTGTTGTTGAAGTAGCTCGAGCGCACGGGGAAGTTCTCGGTGGCCGAGACTTCGACGCGAATGACGGACGGGCCGGCGATGGGCGCCACCGAGATGTGCTGGTCGGCGTAGAGGTCGGCGCCGGGCAGCGGGCTGGCGATGGAGGGCACGGAGGGCACGGCGTAGGGTGTGGTGAACTCGATTGTGGGCGATACCAGCGCGTCGGTGCCGCGCATATAGCGGGCGCGGGCATAGTAGCGCACGCCGCCGGCAAGGGCGTAGTCGGCCACGGTGTGCGGGCCGGTGTGGGTCGAGGTGTAGACCATCTCGTTGTCGCCGAATTCGCTGTGCGTGGCTATGTCGAGGTTGACTTCGCGGCCTTCGATGCTGTAAGTGAATGTCGGGGTGAGCGACTCGGTGACGATGCCGCTTGCGGGCGAGGAGATGCGCAGCTGGCTGACGGTGAATGCCGTGGGTTCGCTGACACCGTCGCGGTAGCCGGGCGAGCAGGCGCGCACGCGCCAGTAGAGGGTCTCGTCAAGAGGCAGGAGCACGAACTGCTCGGAGCTGATGGAGGCGCTCATGCTCGTGCGCTGGTCGAGGCGCTCGGTCATGGCGGCGTCGCGTGCGATTTCGACGATGTATTCGCTTGCGCCCTCGCTTGCGGTCCATGTGAAGTCGAAGGGTGCCTCGACGGTCTCATTTCCGACAGGCGAGGTGGGGACGGGCACGGTGAGCTGTCCGGCGGGCTGTCCGGGGATGGCCAGCGACGACTCGTTGCCATAGCGGTCGAAGGCGCACACGCCGAAGGTGTAGCCGCTCAGATGTGCGTTGTCGATGGTGTATTCGGGCTCGTAGGATATGCCGAGGAGATATTCGGGCATGCGCACCTTCTCGCGGTCGGACAAGCCTTCGGGATAGGCGTAGACGGTGTAGCGCATATTGTCGACGGCATTCCAGCTGAGCTTGGAGCCGGCGAGCGAGAGGCCTTCGACGGGCTCGGGCACGGGTGCACCCATCCAGGGCATGGCCGGGGGCAGGCAGTGGGTGGTGAAGGCGTGCTTGCGCAGATAGTGGCTGAACAGGGGCGCTATGCGGTAGAGGTACTTGGCGGAGTAGAAGATGGAGCCGGGGGCGTTGTTGAGGGTGTATGCGCGGTTGAGGTTGATTTCGTCGACATACTCCTGGAAGGTGCCGCTGCCGGGGCCGCTGGCGTAGTCGGGACCGACGGGGTCGGCGGCCATGGCGTTCTGCTCGACGCCGCTGACAGCGCGGCTGCGGCTGGAGCCTGTCAGCGAGCTGATGGAGTGCGACACGAAGAGGTGGCGGCCCCATTTGTTGGCTACCATGCTCCACCATTCGGTGGCCTTGTCGTAGCTTGTGCTGCTGCCGATGGTCCAGTAGACCTGCGGAGAGATGAAGTCGAGGTTCTGCTGCGAAATCCAGGCGATGGGGTCGGAGTAGATGTCGTTGTACTGCCAGTCGGAGCCGACGGGGCAGCGGGGAATGCCGTAGGAGGCCGCCACGACGGAGTTGGTGCAGGCGATGCCGGCGGGCGATACGCCGAAGCGCACCCAGGGCTTGGCGGTCTTGATGGTGCTGTAGACCGAGGCAATCATGTTGTTGACGTTCATACGGCGCCAGTCGTAGATGTCCTTTGTGCCGCCGTCGGCCACGTAGGCGTCGTAGAGGGCGCCGTCGTGGGTGCGGTTGGTGCCGCTGAGGTAGAAGTAGTCGTCGAAGAGGACGCCGTCGACGTCATATTTCTCGACTATCTCCTTGATGATGTCGCAGATGTACTGCGTCACCTCGGGAAGACCGGGGTTGAAAATCGAGGCGTTGTTCACGTCGATAATCCAGTCGGGGTGTGTGTCGCGTATGTTGTTGGGGGTGCCGTTCCATGCGCCTGTCACGCTCTCGAAGCGGTAGGGATTGACCCATGCATGACATTCGAGGCCGCGCTTGTGGCACTCGGCCACGACGAATTCCAGCGGGTCCCAGCCCGGATCCTTGCCGCGGGAGTCGACGAGGTCGGAGCTCCAGGGCTCGTAGCTGGATTTATAGAAGGCGTCGGCGCGGGAGCGCACCTGGAAGTTGATGGCGTTGAAGTTGTTGAGTTGCAGGGAGTCAAGCATCTGAGTCATCTGCTTTTTCTGCTTGTCAATCTGACTCTGGTTTCCGGTCTCGGAAATCAGTGTCTGAGGCCAGTCGAGACGCCAGACAGTTGCGACCCATGCCGAGCGGAGTTCGCGCGAGGGCGGGGTCTGGTTCTGTGCATATACAGAGCCTGCAAGCGACAGGCAGGCGGCGCACAGAAGAGCGAATAATTTTCTCATGAGATTCGAGGTTTATTGTTTTATTGATAATGTGGTGCGGGTTATTGTCGTACAGCCATTCCGACGGGGCTGCGGTGGTCGCTGCCGCGGGGTGTCAGCAGCGAATAGCGGTAGTTGCGGTGCAGCCCGGTGGTGTCGGCCGAGGTCTGGAAGAGCAGCACGGTGCCTGCGGGATAGGCTTCGGCCTCGTCGACGGAGGCTACGGGGCGCAGCTTGTCGCGGTAGTAGAAGTCGAGGGTGTAGAAGCGGTTTTTCTGCCCGTCGGCAGGCTGCAGAATCAGGATGTTTTCGGGTTTTCCGATTTTCTCCATCAGATGCCTGTCGCTGCGGCCGTTGAGGGCTGCGGGCATGAAGCAGGCTATGTAGCTCAGGTAGATGGCCCATACGGTGACGGCAAGGTGTCCGACGGGGCTGTGCCGGTTCATCATCCACGCCAGTCCGGCGGCGAGCGGTGCGGCAAGTGTGATGTAGGCGTACCAGTGGGGTGAGGTAAGCTGCAGCGATGGCAGGGGGGAGATGAGCATGACCACGAATGCCACGGGCGCCACGATTGCGATGCAGGCCATCAGCCATGTGAAAGCGCGCACCGAGCGGCGGGCGGCGGTGCTGTCCAGTATTGAAGTGATGGCGTAGCACACAAAGGGGTAGGCCGGCAGGAGATAGACGCTGCGCTTGCTGGCGGGGATGCAGTAGAAGCCGACGATGATGACCACGGCCGTGAGGGCAAGCAGCCCGGCGGGCTTGAGAGGCGTGCGCTGCATGCGGCGGAAGTCGGCAAGGGCGAAGAGTGCCAGCAGTGTCCAAGGCAGGCATCCGGCGATGAGAGTGACAAAGTTGTACCAGAATGGCTGCTCGTGGCTCTCGTAGCTCATGTTGCCGGTCAGGCGTCCGATGTTTTCCTCGAGCATGAGGTCGAGGAAGGAGTCGCCTCCCTGCATCCAAGCGGCGTAGTACCACAGCGCGGGAATCATCATGGCGGCGAGGGCGAGGGCGAGCATGCGCAGCAGCGTCGGGAAGAAGCGCTGCCCGCGCAGCAACCAGTACACACCGGCGACGAGTCCCGGCAACAGGGCTCCGACGGGGCCCTTGGTGAGTACGGCGCAGGTCAGCAGCGCCCATGCGCCGAGCCAGCGCAGCGGGTTGGTGCGCGAGCGAGGGTCGGCGAGGATGTCGTGAAGAAGATAGAGCGGCACCACCATGCAGACGGTCAGCACCATATCGAGGCGGCAGGCCATGGCGGCGCGGAACACCTCGAAGCAGGTCAGGGTGACGATGCTGAACAGCATGGCGAAGCGGTCGCCGCGTTCCTTGCGCGCCCAGGAGAACCCGGCCATGACAAGACCGATTGCGGCGAGTGCCGACGGCAGGCGCGACAGATATTCGGTGACGACGCCTCCGTTGAGCAGCCACGACAGAGCCGCAATTATCCAGGCCATGAAGGGCGGCTTGAAGGGAAAGTCCTCGCCGAAGTTCAGCGGCAGAATCCAGTTGCCCGACTCGAGCATCGACACCGCCACGATGGCCTCGCGCGGCTCGCCCTTGGAGTTGAAAAGCGTTTCGCCGAGCCAGGGGAGCAGCAGGATAGCGCACATGGCAAGGATGATTGCCGACGCAAGTGGAATACGGAAATTGCCGCGGTAAAACATATCGCAAAGGTAATTAAAAAAAGTTCAACAGACAACGGCGTCCCGCAAAAAAATGCCCGCGCGGCTTGGCTCCGCGCCCGAAGGGAGGTGCAAAAAAAGGAGACCGCGGCGGACGGTCTCCTTTGAGAGGGTGTATGTGTTGTGTCTTATTTCACAATAGCCTTGACGTTGCCTTCGGGAGCGCAGAGGATGTAGAAGCCTGTGGCGGGAAGGGCGATGGTGGCGTTGCCCGCACCATCGGCAAGGGCGGTGGCAACGACAGCGCCGGAGGCGTTGACGGCATTGACCACGGCGCCGGGGGTGCCGGTGTAGAATGCGGTGGAGCCGACCACAGATATGTTCCAGTCGTTGCCGCCGGCCACATTGCCCACGCCGGCCCCGGGTT
>JAIDUY010000064.1 GCA_029059965.1 Muribaculaceae bacterium | reverse complement strand
GCCTACTATCTCCTCGAGTTCGTTGTTGCCTTTGAGCAGGTCGATTTTGTTGATTACCAGCAGTACGGGAACTTTCTCCTTTGCGACTTTGGCGAGGAAGTCGGCGTTCTTGGTGGGGTCTTCGACCACATCGGTGACGTAGAGGAGCACGTCGGCGTCGGTGAGTGCGCCTTCGCTGAAGGCGAGCATGCTTTCCTGCATCTTGTACTTGGGAGCGAGCACGCCGGGGGTGTCGGAGAACACTATCTGGTACTCCGGTGTGTTGACGATGCCCATGATGCGGTGGCGCGTTGTCTGCGCCTTGGATGTGATTATGCTGATGCGCTCGCCGACGAGGTCGTTCATCAGCGTGGACTTGCCGACGTTGGGGTTGCCGACTATGTTGACGAAACCGGACTTGTGAGGCAGTGCTTCGGGCAGGTTCTGCTGTTCGGCGGGAGTGTTACCCTCCTGAGGTTTCATTGTTTCTTCCATCGTATGTCTTATGTTAGTTAGTGCGAGTATTGTACTAACGCACCGGGCAGTGTCAATGTTCCCCGAAAATGACGAAGGGAAGGCCGTCCGGTCTTCCCTTCGGATGTCCGGGCCGGTGTTTGGTCCGGTGATTCTTTGGCTGTTTCGACCCTGCGGGAATCAGAGGTCCCAGACCAGGTAGAGGGCACCCCAGGTGAATCCTGCGCCGAAGGCGGTGAGGATGAGTTTGTCGCCCTTGTGGAGTTTTTCCTTGAATTCGTCGAGGCACAGGGGTATGGACGCTGCGGAGGTGTTGCCGTAGTGTTCGATGTTGACCAGCACTTTTTCCTTGGGGAACTTTGCACGGTCGGCTACTGCCTCGATGATGCGGAGGTTTGCCTGGTGAGGGATGAGGTAGTCGACGCTGTCGACGGTGAGATTGTTGCGCTGCATCACGTCGATGGTCGAAGTGAGCATGTTGGTGACGGCGTGCTTGTAGACGGTGCGGCCGTCCTGGAAGAGGAAGTGTTCGCCGTTGTCGAGGGTTTCCTGAGTGGTGGGGTGCACGGAGCCGCCGCCGCGCATGAGCAGATGCTCGAGGCCTACTCCGTCGGTGTGGAACACACCGTCGATGACGCCCACTCCTTCTTCTTCGGTGGGTTCGACCAGTACTGCTGCCGCTCCGTCGCCGAAGAGGGGGCAGGTGGCGCGGTCCTTGTAGTTTATCATCGACGACATCTTTTCGGTGGCCACGATGAGAACTTTCTTATAGAGGCCCGAGCGGATGTAGCCGTTGGCGTCCTGGAGGGCGACGATGAATCCGGCGCATGCAGCCTGGATGTCGTAGGCGTAAGCACCCTTGAGGCCGCACTGGTATGCGATGACCGATGCGGTTGCGGGGAAGCGGTAGTCGGGGTTCGAGGTCGCGCAGATGACGAGCTGGATGTCTTCGGGCGCTGTTCCTGTCTGAGCGAGGAGTTTCTCTACGGCCTTAATGCCCAGATATGACGAGCCGGCGCCGTCCTTGCGGAGAATGCGGCGTTCCTTGATACCTACACGTGTTGTAATCCATTCGTCGTTTGTGTCCACCATCTTGGAGAGCATCTCGTTGTCGAGGATGTCTTCGGGGACGTAAGAAGCAATGCCGGAAATTCTGGCGCTGAGCATTTTGATATTCTGTTAGGCTGTTAGACAAAAATAGAAAAGGGTGTGACAGCATATTCCTCAAGCCCAGCCTTCATCTTTGAGTGATGGGGCTGTGGCTCAAGGGATGCGTTGTCCGGCGCTGGAGTCTGAGTCTATCAGAGGGCAGCGTCCTTGACGATGGCCTGCTTGCCGCGGTAGTAACCGCATTCGCCGCACACGGTGTGGTAGATGTGCCATGCGCCGCAGTTGGGGCAAAGGGCGAGGGTGGGGGCTACGGCCTTGTCGTGGGTACGACGCTTGGCCGTACGGGTCTTGGACTGTTTGCGTTTAGGATGTGCCATTTTCTTTGGTGTATTCTAAATTTCTATTATTCGTGCTCGTTTATTTCTTCGTCGGAGCTGAGCTTGCGCAGGGCGTCCCAGCGGGGGTCGGTGGCTGCTGGCTCGGCGGCGTCGTCGATTTCGTCGATTTCGTCGATGAGTTCGTTCTCGAGTTCGGCATCCTCTCCGGTGTCGCGCACGCGGTGTTTCTTGAGCATGGCGCTCATTGCGCGGTTGCACTTGCCCATGGGGTGGACGTGCTTGATGGGGATGGCCAGTGCGACAGTGTCGTAGATCATGTAGGCCACGTTGAGGGTGGCGTCGCTCTGGGGAATCTCCAGAACCTCGTCGGAGTCGTCGTTGTAGGAGTCGCCGTACTTCACCGTCACCTTGTAGTCGGCTTCGATGGGGTAGTGCAGCTCGTCGAGGCAGCGGTCGCAGATGAGGGTCACCTCGCCTGTGATGGCGAAGTCGAGGGCATAGCACTCTCCGTCATATTTGACCGTCAGCGTCACCGTGAGGTCGGCGTCGCGGACATCAGTGCTCTCCATGTTGATGAAGAACTGTTTGTCAAGCCTGTACTCGAACCGGTGGGTGCCTGTGGGCAGACTTTTCAGA
>JAIDUY010000063.1:1316-16561 GCA_029059965.1 Muribaculaceae bacterium | reverse complement strand
GGCATCGTGATTTCCTGCGGCGACGACTACCACAACGAATTTATCGACGGTCTCGCCGAGGGTGACGTCGTCAAGCTCAAAATCATCCTGTCGCTGCCGGCATTCGACAAAATCAAGCCCGACATCACCGACGTCATCGGCGGCGACGTGCGCATACTGAACTGCGGACAGGTCACCACCGAGGCCATCCGCTGGATCAACACCCCCGGCTCGCAGTACCCGCGCTCGCTGACGGGCTACTCGCAGGACCGCAGCAAGCTCGTCATCGCTGCCGTGGACGGCGGACAGTCGGCCTCGACGGGCCTCAGCTACTATGAGTCGGCCGACCTTATGGCCGCCCTGGGCTGCTACGACGCTCTCGACCTCGACGGCGGCGGCTCGACGGCTCTCTGGACCTCGCACGCCGGAATCGTGAGCCATCCCCGCGACGGCTCGGAGCGCGCCGTGGGCAACGCCCTTTTCTTTGCCATCGACGCTCCCGCCGATGCCGCCGTCAGCTCGATACGCTTCGCCGACCCCGCAGTTGTGCTGCCTCTGCGCGCATCATACCGTCCTGTCATCTACGGCTATAACCGCTACGGCCAGCTCGTCGACACCGATGTCGACGGTGTGACGCTGAGCGCTCCCGCTGCCGACGCCGAAATCCGCGCGGGCAAGGTAATCCCCACTTCGGGCAACCCATTCGCCCTCAAGGCCAGCCTGGGCTCCATGGAGGCCACAATCGCCGTGAGCGTCGACTCCGAGGCGAACATAGACATCGCCAACAATTCGATTCTGCTCGACCGCGTCCGCACGGCCAAGCCCTCGCTCTTCGCGATGATCAACGGACGCCCCGTCGAAGTCGCCAACGAAGCCTATACATGGACATCCGAGAATCCTGAAATAGCCGAAGTCGACCCCATAACAGGCACCATCAGCGCCGTGTCCGAGGGCACGACGCGCATCTCGGGTCGTCCTGTGGGCATGTCGCAGAACAACAAAGACAACACCGTAATCAACAACGGCGCCATCATAGGCGTGACGGTGCAGTTCGCCAAAGCTCCGCTGATGCCCCTCGAACCGGCCATAGGCGGCACGGGATGGAAAATGACCCGCACAGGCATAGGTGCCGACGCCACGATGAACACCGACGCCGACGGCCTGACCACCCTCGACTTCGCCATCACCAACAAGCGCGGCACCGCCCTGACACTCAGCAACAACATCACGGCATACAGCCTGCCCGACGGCTTCACGACAGCCATCGACCCCTGCGGCACGGGCATCAAGGAGCTTACCCTGCGCGTCCATCCCGCCAATTCGAGTCAGCCCGTGGCCGTCAGCGCCGGAGCAGTGAACGCCGCCGGAACCGTCGACTTCGACCTCGGCTCGGCCATAGACCTGAACGACATCAACGTCTACCCGCTGCGCTTCGTGTCGCTGCGCATGGACATATCCGGCGCTCCCGAAGGTGCCGAACGCTGCTCAGTGCGCCTGCACGATACGGGCTTCACCTACACGCACTTCGAATCGGGCGTGCACAATGTGGCTACGGGATTCAGCGGCGCGACGCTGCCCCTTAATATCAGCGCCGACACCATCGAGACCATGGTGCCCGCCACACGCATGGAGCTTTACAGCACATCTGGCTTGCTTGTGGCTGCCTCCGAGGGCACCGCACTCCCCCGCCCCGCCGCCGCAGGCATCTACATCGTACGCGCCTGCACGGCCTCCGGAATGCTCACCGCCAAGGTGGTACTCCACTAAGCTATTGGCACACAATCACAACGCGCCCCGGCAGATGGCTGTCGGGGCGCGTTATTTATGTATTGCTGTCAGATTAGGTCGAGGTAGCGGCGGGCGATTGCCGGTGCGGCGAAGCGCGAGGCGGCCTCGCGAAGCCGCTCCGCGGCCACGGGTCGGCTCAGGCCGAGGGCTATGCCGGCGGCAAGGTCGGCTGTGTCGGGATAGCGGGCGAGGAAGCCTGTCTCGCCCTGCGTGATGATGTCGGACTGGCCGCCGCGGTCGAATGCCACGGGAAATGCTCCCGAGGCCTGCCCCTCGATGAGGGTGCCGGGCAGGGTCTCGTAGTGCGATGACGAAAGGACGACATCGGCATGGGCGTAGATGTCGGCCACGACGTCCATGTCGGCCTGCGGGCCGAGCCACACGTGCGGCATGGCGAGGCTGTCGAGGGCGCTGCGGTCGCGAAGGTCGCCGAAGAAAACAGCTGCCGCACCGCTGTCGCGCAGCATCGAAAGAGCTTCCACGGCCATCGGCAGGCCCTTGATGGGGTCGTCGAGCCTCGCGGCGCCCATCACCACGAGGGGCACGCCCTCGGGCAGGCCGAGCTCGGCGCGCGTGCGGACGGGCTCGGTGCGGAAGCGCTCCACGGGGAAGGCGTTGGGTATTGTCTCGATGCGGCAGCCCTCCATCAGCGGGCTGTGGCGGCATACATCGGCCAGCCACGAGCTTACGGCCACGAAGGTGATTCCGGCCTCGGCGTAGAGCCTGCGCTTGCGGGCCCATGTGCGTGCCGAGAGGTCGGACGGACCGGCGCCGCGTCCGAGCATGGGGCAGTCGGTGCAGCCCCGGGGGCGTCGGTAGTTCGGGCAGTCGCCGGCGTGATGACATATGCCTGTGGCGCACCACATGTCGTGCATAGTCCAGATGATGCGCTTGCCGTCGGCGGCCATGCGTGCGATTCCGTCGAGCGACAGCATACCCTGGTTGACCCAGTTGAGCATAATGGTATCGGCCTCGTGTACAAGCGGATGACGATTCAGCGGCAGCCCGTCGGTGGCGATGGAGAGCTTGAAGATGTTCGTGCGGTCGCCGCGACATGCCGCCAACAGGCGCATGTGCTCGGCAAGGAAGGGCAGGCGACGGCTGAGGGGATTTCCGGCAAGGACGACTGCGGGGTCGTCCGAAGCCTTGTGCACCACCAGCATGGAGGCGTCGGCGCCCTCGGCCCTCAGGGCGTCGAGCAGACGTCGGCTCACCACCGATGCTCCGCCGCGCACATCGCTGTGGTTGACAATGACGATGCTCATCGGCGGTGCAGTTTAGCCTTCAGGGGGCCGAGCAGGTCGGCGGGGCTGATGTGTTCGATACGTATTACGGCAAAGACGTAGACGCCTAACATGAGGGCGCGGATGACGCCGTTGACGGCCTCATGCAGCCCAAGCCACGGCAGGGCGACGACGCCGAGCAGGTACAGCAGTCCGGCAATGAAGAAATAGACGCCTATGCGGCCCACGGGATAGCCTATAGGGTATTTGCGCGCTCCGATGAAGTAGCTCGCGAACATCATCACGGCGTAGCTGCACAGAGCGGCCACGGCACAGCCCATGTAGGCTATGCGCGGCACGAGAATGATGTTCAGGGTCACCGTCACCGCCAGTCCCAGCAGCGAGAACCACATGCCGTAGACGGTGCGGTCGGTGAGCTTGTACCACACCGAGAGGTTGAAGAATATGCCGAAGAAGAACTCGGCGAGCATAACCACGGGCACCACCTTGAGGCCGCTGAAATAGCGCGGCGAGATGAAGTAGCGGATGACGCCCAGATAGAACATCACGCCGAGGAAGATGAACAGCGCGAACACCACGAAGTACTTCATAGCGTCGCGGTAGGACTGCAGTTTCGCCTCGCCGCCCTCCTTGTTACGTGCGAAGATAAAGGGCTCGTAGGCAAAGCGGAAGGCCTGGAGGAAGACAAGCAGAATGACGGCAATCTTATAGTTGGCGCCGTAGATGCCCAGTCCGTACATGGCCTCGGCGGGGTCGGCCACGAGCGAGGGGTAGAGAATCTTGTCGATGGTCTGGTTCATGATTCCGGCCACGCCGAGCACCAGCAGCGGCAGCGAATAGACCATCATCTCGCGCCACAGGCGCCCGTTGATGCGCCAGCGGAATCCGCGCAGCTCGGGAATCATCATCAGCATGTTCACCGCCGAGGCGATGAGGTTGGCCAGGAAGATGTAGCCTATGCCGAACGAGGGATCGTAGAAGCTGCCGACAAAGGACGGAGCCCGCTCCATGAGCCACGGACACAGCAGGATGAAGAAGAGGTTGAGGCCTATGTTGAGGCCTATGTTCACCAGGCGCAGCCCGGCGAAGCGGAAGGCGCGGCGCCGGTAGCGCAGGCAGGCGTAGGGCATGGTCATGATGGCGTCGAGAGCCACGCAGACGGCCATGATGATGACGTAGGACGGATGCCCGTCGCACTCCATCCAGTGCGTCACCGGCCTGATGAACAGCACCACGAGCAGCACGAAGAGCGTCGAGGTGACCGTCAGCGAGGTCAGCGCCGTGGAGTAGACCTCCATGGGGTCCTTCCAGCGCTCGTGGTTGGCGAAGCGGAAGAAGCCGGTCTCGAGTCCGTAGGTCAATATGACCATGGCCAGGGCCACCACGGAGTAGACGAAGGTGACCACGCCGTATTCCTCAACGGGGAAACAGATTGTGTAGAGGGGGACGAGCATCCAGTTGAGGAAGCGTCCCACGATGGAACTGATGCCGTAGACGGCCGTGTCTTTGACGAGGCTCTTTACTCCTGCCATTTTGTTAGGATTCTTCCGAGGGAGCTGCGGCGACAGCTGCCTGACGACGTGCGAGACGCCTCAGATATGCCGTCGACACCATAGCCGTACACATATATACCGCCGCAAGTCCCCACAGCCACAGATAGGGAGTGCTGTTCTCGCCGAGGGTGGCCGAGTTGGTGTTGATGCGGACGAAGCCCTCGACGCCCCAGGTGGCGGGAATGCAGTTGCCGATGCTGTGCCAGAGCGGACTCATGGCGTAGCGCGGCCATGTCAGACCCGACAGGAAAAGGAACACCACCGAGGTGGCCACGATGAGGACGAAGGGACTCTCGCGCTCTCTCATTATCGGGGCGATGGTCTGGCCGAGGAAGGCCACGGCCAGCAGCATGGGCACGATGAAGAGGAAGTAGTCGGCGGGCGAGCCGAAGTGCGGCAGATTGAATATCATCGGCACGATGTGCAGATTGTAGATTGTGAAAGCGATGTAGAACACGAAGTAGCACAGCGTCTTGCCCCATACGGTGGCCGACAGTGGCGCATGGTCGGGCTGATGCGGGTCGATACCGCCGTTGCGGCGACGGCGCTCGCGCGATGTGCCTGCTATCATGCCTATGCCCAGGAGCATGCTCTGCTGAAGAATGAGCACCACAATGCCGGGAATGACGAAGGACGCGAAGCCCTGCTCTGTGTCTCCCAGGAAATTGCTCTCGCTGGCGATGGGAAGGGGCGAATCGCCCGTCAGGTAGGACTCGGCGCCGAGGCTGCGTATGCGGCCGTCGTTGATGTCGGAGGCCATCTCGATCTGCAGGTCGGTCAGTGCGGCCATGAAGGCGCGGTAGCGCAGCAGCAGGCTCATCTCGGAGTAGAACATCACGTGGGAGGTCTCGCCGTTGCCGATATTGCGGGCATAGTCGGAGGGAATCTCCATGATGCCGTAGACCTTCCGCTCGGCCATGAGGCGCTTGGCCTCGGCCATGTTGGCGCAGTAGTCGTAAATCTGAATCGTGGGACTCGCCGAGGCGTTTCGCACCAGCTCGCGCGACATGGCCGTGCGGCTGTTGTCGATGACAGCGACAGGAATCTCCCGCACCACCTCCTTGTTGTATATCAGTGTATACACCAGCGGATAGGCCAGCGGAAGCACGACGAAGAACAGGATAACGCCGGGGTCATGGAAGATGGTGTGCAACTCATTGGCGAACACATCGGCCAGACCTCTGAACCAGCGGGATATGTAGCGGAACGGATTCATGCGTCAGGGGACATATACAGGGTTCGACACAGCCTTGCGCAGCCGGCTTACGAGCAGCCAGGGCACAATGGCGAAAGCAATGAGAGCCACGAAGACCCATCGGGCGTAGTAGAGCGGGAAGCCGTTGAGCGCTTCGTTGAGGAAAATCAGATACCAGTAGCGCACCGGCGCGAGCCAGCTGAAGATAGCGATTCCGCCGTACATGCTCGTGACAGGCATCGAGAAACCGGCGAAGGAGTAGGACAGCACGCCGAAGAGAGCGCACACGCTGTATGCCAGTCGCGGATTCGGAATGATGCAGCAGATGAACAGGGCGAAACCCTGGCTTGCGAGGATGAGCAGGAAGGTGGCCAGCATCATCCATCCGAGGTTGCCGTGCAGGGGGAAGTGCTGCCAGCCGAAATAGACCCACAGCATGAGCAGACCCACACAGCAGTAGACGATGGTGTGCGGCAGCATCTTGCCCGCGAGGGCCACGCTGATGCGCCCGCGGGCCGTGGCCAGCCACTGCGGCGAGGTGCCGTCCTTGATTTCGCCCGTTATGCTCATGACGGTCATAATCATTATCATGAGTACGAAAGTAGCCATGGAGAAAGACGGGCTCATGTAGATGGAGTAGTTCATCCACGGGTTGTTGAGCGGGTTGATTTCGATGGCCACGGGCTGCAGGAGTCCGCCGATGCGCTGGGGGTCGACGCCGAGGCTGATGAGGGTGTTGCGTGCCAGACCGCCGGAGGTGGTGACGGCCACCTGCTTGAAGCCCTTGAAGGACAGCGTACCGGGCACGAAATAGGTCATGTTGGTGTAGTACTCGAGGGTGGGCGTGCGTCCGGCGAGGGCGTCGCGCTCGAAGTGTGCGGGAATGACGAAGAAGCCGTAAATCTCGCCGCTGCGCACCATCTCGAGGGCGCGGTCGTAGCTCTCGGCGTCCTGACTGAGATCGACGAGCTGCGAGGCGTCGAGGGTGCGGCGCACCTGACGCGACATCGACGATTGGTCGAGGTCGACCACGGCGTTGGGTATGCGCTGCGGCAGCCCCACTCCGAGCAGACTGACGAAGAAGAAGACCACGGCCAGCGGAATCACAACCATGCCTATCAGATAGGCAGGCCGCGAGCCCATGCGCCGGATTTCGCGCCGGATGCAGTCTCCGAAACCGTAGCTTGACTTCATAATACGAAGCGGCAGAGCCTGTTACTGGTTATAGATTACGGACATGCCTGGACGGAGGCCTTCGATTTCGCCGATGGGGCGGGCCTTGACCTGGAATGTGCGGCTGTCGTAGCTGCCGGTGCTCTTTGTGGCACGCCATGTGGCGTAGGAGCCCATGTCGCGGATGTAGTAGACTTCGACTTCCATGTCGCGCTGTCCCATTGCGGGAATCATCACCTCGAAGCGTTTGCCCATAGTGAGGTCGGTGAGGAGTTCCTCGCGGACGTTGAAGGTGACCCAGCGGTCGTCGTCGCGCAGAAGGCTCATCACGGGAGCGCCCATGGCCACGAGCTCGCCGGCTTCGGGGAAAATCTGGTCGATGGTGCCGTCGACGGGGGCTGTGAGATAGCTGTCGGCCAGCAGAGCCTGCACCTGGTCGACTGTGCTGCCGGCGGCGTCCACCATGGCGGCGGCGCTCTGACGGTCCTCGCTCTGTGCGCCCGAGCGTGCCAGCGAGAGCTGGCTCTCGGCGGCGTTGCGTCCGGCCACGGCGGCATCGTAGGCCGCGCGGGCCTCGTCGCGCTTCTGCTCGGAGATTACACCCTCGTTGAAGAGGCGCTCCATACGGTCGTAGGTCTTGCGGGTGATGGTGACGGCGGCTTCGGCCTGGGCGAGCAGGTCGGCGGCGGCGTTGATAATCTGTATACGTGTGCCGGCGTCGACCTTACGGTTCTGGGCGGCGGCTACCTCGCGCATGGCCTCGGCCTGGGCGAGCTGAGCCTCGACCACCGACGAATGGATGTGGACGAGCGTATCGCCTGCGCGGACGGTGTCGCCCTCGCGGACGTAGATGTGCTCGACACGGCCGGCGAGTTTGCCGGAGATTCGTATTGTGGTGCCTTCGACCTGCCCTTCGATGTACTCCTCGGGCTTGTTCATGAAGACGAAACCGATGATGGCCACAGCGGCGACTGCCAGCACGACGATGCCCATTGTGACGAGCAGACCGCGGGAGGCGTGTTTTTCCTGATTGTTGTCTTGGGTGGACATAAGTTTGTGGTTATGCGGTGGTTGTTTTTTTATCTGTAGAGTGTTCCGAGTGCCTTGCTGAGATAGGTCTGACATAGCTGGACGTCTATCATGGCGTCAATCTGCTCGGAGTGAGCCTTGAGCCATGCGGTCTGCGCCGCCATCACGAGGTCGGTGGTGGTGACGCCCTCGCGGAAGCCGAGCGTGGCCGAGCGCAGGTTCTCGTCGGCGCTCTCGAGGTTGCTGACGGTCATGGCATATGTGCGGTATGCCTCCTGAGTCTTGAATGAGGCCTGGCTGACCTGCAGGCTGACGAGTTCGCGGGCGTCCTCGAGTTCGAGGCGGCGTATCACCTCGTCGCACTCGGCGGCACGGTACTTGCTGATGTTGCCGCCCCAGTGCCAGATGGGTATGGAGACCATGGCGCCGACAGAGAAGGCGCCTTTGAAGCGCTTCTTGAAGCCGTCGTACATGTTGGGATTGGAGAACTCGTAGGAGCCTATCAGGGCGACGTTGGGGAGCATAGACGACAGGGCGACGCGCTTCTGCTGACGGGCCACCTCGACACCCTGCTCGAGGGCCCGGAGGTCGGGACGGCGGGCGTAGACGGCTTCCATGTCGGTGACGTCGGCATCGGTCGATGCCACGGGTACGGGAGCGGCATTATCCTCGTCGGCGAGGGTGAAGACGGTGTTGACGGGCAGGCCGCAAACCTGTGCCAGAGCCATTCGGGCCAGCACGAGGCCGTTGTCGACCTTGAGCTGGTCGACACGCGCGGAATTGAGCTTGACGTCGACGCTGAGCACGTCGCTGCGCGTGGCCACACCCTCGCGGTACATCAGGGTGACGTTGCGGTCGAGCGAGTCGAGCAGATTTACGTAGCTGTCGGCAAGTTCCTTCTTGGCCTTGAGCGACACCACCATCCAGTAGGCGGCGTCGACGGCGTAGATTACGTTCTCGGCCTCGGCGATATTGAGTTCGCGTGCGGCGTTCTGAGCAGCCTTGGTTATTTTGTTCATGGCCACAATCTTACCACCCATGAATACGGGCTGTGTCAGGGTGATGGCACCGAAGAACACGTTGTGGATGTCGTAGGTCATGGCCTCCTTGGGAATCAGCGCCACCGTCGAGGGGATGTACTGTCCGTCGGGACCTTTTATGGGCTCGCCGGTCACGGGATTCCTGACCAGATTGAACTGGTAGCTCTGAGTGGTGAGGTCGAAGCTCTTGGTGGGGAGCAGCTGGTCGGAATCGAAAATCGACAGCTCGCGCTGATTGTACATATATCCTCCGGCAAAGTCGATGGCGGGGAGGTATGCGGCGAAAGCCTCGCGGTTCTGATAGTCGGCCTTGCGTATGCGCTCGCGCGACATCATGAGCTGCTTGTTGTTGCGCAGAGCCATGGCGCGGCACGAGTCGAGGGGCATGACGCCCGGCAAGGTCACCGTATTGCCTGCGGGCGCGATGGCCTGAGGGGGCATGGTGTCGGCGGCATAGGCAGCCACGGGCAGCAGGACGAGCGCCGGCACGAGGCGGGTCAGACGTGAGATAATGTGAGGAATCAGCTTCATGGCAGAAGTGTTGAAACGTAGTTGATGGCAGCGGACAGAAAGGTCCGCACGACTTTAAAACCCTGCGCGGGACTTTAAAGTTCAGGCAGTGTAGCCGGAACTGCAAAGATAGCGAAAAAAACCGACAAGCGGCACACGGCGGACCTAAATTGTGCCGAAGTTTGCAGGGAAGACGTCCGCCGGAGCTCCTCTCAGCGCGAAAGCCAGCGGCGGAAGCGGGCGCGGGAGCCGTTGAAAGTGTTGAGGTCTACCGGATTATTCACTCCGGGAACCCTGCCGAGATGGCTGTGCTGCCACAGGCTCCAGTCGTTGTGTGCCAACGGCGGGTCGGTGAATGAGCATATCCACAGTTCCGGCGCGGGATTGCCGGGAAATGCGGCGCGCACGAAGCGCGAGTATCCGTTCTTGTTGGTGTAGAAGATGACGCGCCGTCCGGCGCCGCGCAGCATGGCCTCCATGGTCTGGAGGCGTCCGATGACGATGTCGGTGGCGATATCGGCCGGATTGCCCCACTCCTCGATGTCGATGGCCACGGGGAGGTCGAGCCGGCAGCTGTCGATGGCGGCGAGGATGTTGGCTGCCTGGCGGCGTCCGTCGCAGTCGAAGCGGAAGAAGTGGTATGCGCCGACGGCGAGGCCTGCGCGGCGTGCGCTGTCGTAGTTGGAGCGGAATGCGGGGTCGCGGAAGGATGCGCCTTCGCTGGCCTTGAGGTAGACGAAGTCCACGCCTGCGGCGGCGATGCTGTCGAAGCATACACTGCCGTTATGGGCGGAGATGTCGATACCGAGCACGGGATAGGCGTTGCGGTCGGGCTCGACGTGCGGCTCGGCGCGCCGCAGGGCACGCCCCACGGCGAAGGCAGCCACGAGTATACCCGTGGCTGCCACTATAACTATTGCCAGCCGCTGTGCGGCTCTGTCGCTTATCACGAAGCAGGATGGGTCAGTCGACCAGCGACATGCCCTTGCGGAGAGCTTCCTCGTTGAGGGGTATGAGGTGGTGGTGTCGTTCGGGGAGGGTCTTGCGCAGGCCGCGGATGACGGCGTCGATTTCGACCACGGGGCGGCACTTGAGCAGGGAGCCTAAGAGAACCATGTTGTAGGTCTTGGAGTTCTTGAGCTCGATGGATGCAGTCATGGCGTCGACGGGCACTACGCGGATGTCGGTGCGCTCGGGGAGGCGGTGTATGCCCGAGGGGTCGTAGATGAGCGTTCCTCCGGGCTTTACCTTGCTTTCGAACTTGTCGAGGCTCTGCTGGTTGAGGACCACGGCTGTGTCGTAGCTGTCGAGCACGGGGCTGCTGATGGGCTTGTCGGAGAGTATGACGGTCACGTTTGCCGTTCCGCCACGCTGTTCGGGTCCGTAGGATGGCATCCAGGTAACTTCGAGGTTGTCCATAAGTCCGGCGTAGGCCAGGATTTTGCCCATGGAGAGGACACCCTGTCCGCCGAATCCTGCGATTACGATTTCTTCTTTCATGAGTGGTGGGTTCTTAACGGTTGACGGGGGCGTCCTTGAGGTCGCCGAGGGGATACTTTTGGAACATGTGTTCTACCATCCAGTCGTTGCTCTGCGCGGGGGTGAGCTTCCAGCCGGAGTTGCAGGTGGACACGATTTCGACCACTGAGGTGCCTCGCTTGGCGAGGGCGTTCTCGAATGCCTTCCTGATGGCTGCCTTTGTCTTGCGGACTGCGGCGGGGGTGTGGACTGCCTGACGTGTCACGAAGCATGTGCCGTCGAGCTGTGCCAGCAGGTTGGAGATGGGCAGGGGGAAGCCGTTGAGTTCGGCGCAGCGTCCGTAGGGCGTTGTGGCGGTCTTCATTCCCAGCAGAGTGGTGGGAGCCATCTGTCCGCCGGTCATGCCGTAGATGGCATTGTTGATGAATATCATTGCGATGTTCTCGCCGCGGTTTGCCGCGTGGATGGTCTCGGCCGTACCGATGGCGGCGAGGTCGCCGTCGCCCTGGTATGTGAACACGAGGCGGTCGGGGTTGAGGCGGTTGGCGGCGGTGGCCAGTGCGGGAGCGCGGCCGTGTGCGGCCTCGATCCAGTCGATGTCGATATAGTTGTAGGCGAATACGGCACAACCGACGGGAGCGATGCCGATTGTGAGGTCTTCGAGTCCCATTTCGTCGAGGAGCTCAGCGATGATGCGGTGCACGACACCGTGGCTGCAGCCGGGGCAGTAGTGAGTCACCGCGTCGGTAAGCAGCCTCGGGCGGGAGTAGACTTTGTTCTCCGGACGTATGATTTCTTCTTTTGTCATGGCTTTCGGGATGTGGTGATTAGCGGAGCTCCGGGAAATGTTCTTTGAGTGCGTCGAGGACTTCGACGGGGTTGGGCACGATGCCGCCCATGCGGCCGAAGTGGAATACGGGGAGGCCGGGAGCGGCCAGGCGTACGTCTTCGACCATCTGTCCGGCGTTAAGCTCTACGCAGAGGATGCCGCGCATCTTTTCGGCCAGACGTGCTATCTCGGCGGTGGGGAAGGGCCACAGGGTGATGGGACGGAGCATGCCGATCTTCATGCCGGCTTCGCGTGCGTCCTCGATGGCCTTGAGGCATATGCGGGCCACGGAGCCGAAGGCCACGATGAGGTATTCGGCGTCTTCGGTGTAGTATTCCTGGAATCGCACCTCGTTTTCGGCGATGCGCTTGTATGTGGCCTGGAAGCGGTGGTTGTTCTCCTCCATCCTGGTTGAGTCGAGCTCGAGGGAGGTGACGACGTTGCGGTGTGCGCGTCCGCCTTTTCCGCATGCCGCCCAGGGGCACTGCTCGCGCAGCTGCTCTTCGGTGCGGCGGGGACGCTGCGGGGGCAGGACGACTTTCTCCATCATCTGTCCGACTACGCCGTCGGCCAGAATCATGGCGGGGGTGCGGTATTTGAACGCGAGGTCGAAGCCGAGGGCCACGAAGTCGGTCATTTCCTGAACGGTGGCGGGGGCGAGGACGATGAGGTGATAGTCGCCGTGGCCGCCGCCCTTTGTGGCCTGGAAATAGTCGGCCTGCGAGGGCTGGATGGTGCCGAGGCCGGGGCCGCCTCGCATGACGTTGACGATGAGGGCGGGGAGCTCGGAGGCTGCGAGATAGGATATGCCTTCCTGCTTGAGGCTTACGCCGGGCGAGGAGGATGATGTCATTACGGCGCGTCCGGTGGCTGCACCGCCATATACCATGTTGATGGCGGCGACTTCACTTTCTGCCTGTAGCACGGTCATACCGGTGGTCTCCCAGGGCTTGAGTTCGGCGAGAGTCTCGAGAACTTCGGACTGGGGTGTGATGGGGTATCCGAAATACCCGTCGGCACCGTAGCGAATCGCGGCGTGGGCGATGGCTTCGTTGCCCTTCATGAGTCTTACTTCTTCTTCCATTTCGGTGTGTGTGAGGGGGATGAGTGGAAAGCGTCGCGCATCAGACGTCGCGCTCGACCAGGCGGTAGACCTCGATGCAGGCATCGGGGCATACGGTGGCGCAAGCGGCACAGCCGATGCATTTGTCGGGATGGGCGGTGAATGCATAGTGATAACCCCTGTCGTTGACTTCTTTGGGCTGGAGCTCCAGCACATCGACGGGGCAGGCCACCACGCAAAGTTCGCAACCTTTGCAGCGATTGCCGTCAATTTCGACGGCTCCGTGGACCTTTGCCATAATTATTCGTATTTTCGGTTAGTATTCAAGGGGAAGCCGCTCGTCCTTGCGGCGGCAGACGTTCCAAGGGCAAATATAGTCAAAATCCGTCACCCCGCAAGCACGGACACAAAAAAACTTCCGCTGTGGCAGAAGTTTTGTGTGTTGTTGTGTGTTGTTACGATGTTTTGGAATGGGAGAGAGAGGGTTCGGGCAGCGACTATCGATAGATTTCGGAAACTGCCTCGAAGTACCAGTGTGCCAGGTGTTTGAGAAAATGTTTCATAACTCTTTGCATTTGTTCCGGCGGCTCTCTCGTCGCCGGGATGTTAAACCTAAAATTCTGCCGTGCGCCGGTTGAAACGTCGGTCGGCCGCAGCGGCTTTTTCAATCTTTTGTACTATTTCAACGGCAAAGGTAGTGAAAAGGTTTGACTCGGCAATAAAAAATATGCTGCAAAACATAATTTCGCAGCATAAAACAGGATTGAAGCGGCCTGAAAGGGGGTTCAGACGCGGTTGAGAATGTAGCCTTCGGTGGCGTTGTCGCGGTGCTTGATGATGCAAGGATTGCCGAATACGACCGAATGCGGGGGCACGTCGCAGTTGACAAAGGTGTTTGGGGCTATAAGCACGTCGTCGCCTATGGTGACGCGTCCGACGATTGTGGCGTTGACGCCTATCCACACGCAGTTGCCTATGGTGGGGACGCCCTCGCGGTGGCCGCGGCTCTCGCGTCCGATGGTTACGCCCTTGTGGATGTTGATGTTGCTGCCCAGCACTGCCGAGGTGTTTATGGTGATGCAGTAGGGATGTCCGATGTAGAGGCCGGGGCCGATCCGGGTGCTCGACGCTATCTCGACCTTGTAGATGAAGCGGGTGACAGCGAGCATGAAACGGCAGAAATGCGACACCACCGGGGGCGCCGTCTGTGCGGCGCGCAGCCAGAACTGGAAGAGTGGCCGCGGGCCGCGGCGTGCTTTGTCGGATTGCCAGAGGGTCATAAGGGTCAGCGGGCTGTGACGGCGATGCGTCGTGTTGCGGTTTCGTAGGACTGTCCGTCGGCGGTTATTGTGGCCCGGTAGAGGTAGATGCCGCGGTTGACGCGCCGTCCGGCACCGTCGGTGAGGTCCCACGACACGGGCACTGAGAGGAACATGTCGGAGCGTCCGCTTGCGCGTCCGGTCCAGACGGGGCTGCCCACGAGGTTGTAGACGGTGACTTCGACTGTCACCATGGCGTCGGGCTGGTCGTGACTCAGGTAGAAATTGGCCATGGTAGAGGCGGGATTGGCGTCGGAGTATATGTCGTAGATTTTGGGGGCGAGGCCGGGCGAGACGAAGAAGTCGATTTCGCGGCGCACGGAGTTGCCCGAGGTGTCCCACACGCGCAGCGAGAGGGTGTGGAGGCCTTCGGAGATGTTGTCGAAGGGATAGTTGATTACGCCCGAGGGGCTTCCGTCGGCCGAGGGGGTGTAGTAGAATGCGAGGTCGGTGAATGTCTTTGTGCCGTCGAGGGTGGCCGTGAGCTGGTGGCCGATGCCTGCGGTGGAGATATTGATGCCGACGTTGTCGCTGACGGTTGCGATGAGCATGGGCGAGTCGTTGACTGTGTCGCCGCTGCGGAATGTGTTGTGGTTGAGCACCATCTGGTCGATTTGGGGAGCCTTGTCGTCGGGCTCGGCCTCGTCGTCGTAGCCGTAGAGGTAGAAGTCGCGGAAGAGTCCGGCGGCCTCGATATTGGCTACAGCCGAGTAGGCGAAGGCTCCGATGGCTCCGGGGCGCCAGTTCTGCGACAGTTCGGCGGGCATGGCGGCGTTGAGGGTGAAGTGTCCGTCGCGCACCTCGGCGGAGCCTGTGTAGACGCGTTCGCCGAGTTCCTGGAAGTTGATTTCGGGGTCATCGCCCGTGGGCTTGGTGGTGAGGGTGCGCTCGGCATCGAAGATGTCGATGGTTACGGTGCCGTTGAAACCGGCGTGCACGGAGCCGTCGGGCGAGATTATCGTGCCGGCGATGGGCGTGCGCGACAGGGCGGCGATGGCGGGGGGATTGTCCGGGTCGACGGGCTTGCCGCCGATGCTGTCGATG
>JAIDUY010000063.1:0-1306 GCA_029059965.1 Muribaculaceae bacterium | reverse complement strand
GTCGCCGACGAAGACGTAGCGCAGGCGGTTGTCGTCGGCTACGACCTGGCCTGAGGAGTTGCGGATGTCGTTCTTGGCGCGGCGGTATATCTCGCCGGGCGGGAGTATGCGTCCCGATTCGTCGCGGCAGCCCATGGCACGGCCTACGGCGGCGCTGAGGGGGCCGTTCTCCGATATATATACGGGTCGGGTGGCGCTGATGACGCCTATGCAGCCGCCGTATCGCTCCTTGTAGAGGATTTCGGCACCGCTGATGTTCATGGCGTCGAGGCGCAGGAAGTCGCAGGTGGCGGCGTAGATGAAGGGCAGATGGCGCAGATAGAGCTGGTTGAGGTCGGTGTAGCTGAGCTGTCCGTCGCCTGTCCAGCCTGTGGGATTGGCGTGGCCGATGAAGTTCCACCACACGACGCCCTCGTCGAGGTTGCGGAACATGGCCGAGCGGGCTTCGGGGTATGTGCCGCCCTCGCGCATGTAGGATTCCATATATACCTTGCGCACCACGAAGGGCAGGCTCTCGGTGCCTTCGAAGCCTGCTATCTGGGCTTCGGACTGGTTGAGGTGCACGCCGCGGTCGCCGTCGTCGGCAAGGAACATCAGTCGCTGCTTCCATGCCGTGTGGCGTGCGCCGACGCCGTACTCGATTTCCTTGTCGGCCACCTCGCGGGCTTCGGTGACGTTTGTGACGGGCACACGTCCGACGGCGATGCGGAGCTTGTCGTTGCGCATGTCGGCACCGGCTCCGTCGTCGAGCATGGCGTAGAAGTCGTCGGTGAAGTAGCCTTCGTTGTCGCTGAGCGAGGAGCGCACCGACCACGGTGCCCATCCGGGGATGGTGGGGTGTGTGCCGAAGGCCTTGAGCAGGTGGCGGTTGTCGCAGGTCATGCGTGCCATCAACATGGCGAAGCGCAGGGGCTTGCCGTTGCCGTCGAGTCCGCGGTCATAGAGCATCTTGAGGAAGCTGCGTATGCCGGCGGGATCCTGATGTCCACCGGAAAACTCATTGTATATTTCCTCGACATCCACCACTGCTACATCGAGAGTGTCGACGCCGGCGGCATGGAAGTCGGCGATGCGCTGCGCCTGGGCCTTGAAGGCCGAGGGGGTGACGATGACCATGTCGGGCGAGCTCATGCCATGGAGGTTCTGGGGCGACACGGTGCCGACGAGGCGCGGTGTCGGGAGGTTTGCACCACGACGCCATGCCGCATACTCGCGGCGACGCGCCACAGTGGATGCCCACGAGAAGGCGCCGTCGGCTGCCGACGAAGCCTTGACGGCAAGGATTTCGTTGGGGTCGGTGACGTCC
>JAIDUY010000062.1 GCA_029059965.1 Muribaculaceae bacterium | reverse complement strand
TCTATGTGCTGCTCAAGGAAGTGCTGGACAACTCCATCGACGAGTTCATGATGGGCAACGGCAAGCGAATCGAAGTGGAAGTGGACGTCGCCCGCGCCGGAGGCTCGGTGACTGTGCGCGACTACGGACGCGGCATCCCCCTCGGCAAAGTCATCGACGTTGTGTCCAAGATGAACACCGGCGGCAAGTACGACTCCGAAGCTTTCCAGAAGTCGGTGGGTCTGAACGGCGTTGGCCTCAAGGCCGTCAACGCTCTCAGCTCCGAGCTCACCGTCGAGAGCTACCGCGACGGCCAGTGCAAGCGCGCGCGCTTCTCGCGGGCCGTCCTCGTCGAGGACTTTCCCGTCGAGCCGACCGACCAGTCCAACGGCACAAAGGTGTTTTTCACCCCGGACAACGAAATTTTCCGCGACTTCGCTTATCTTGAAGCATATATTCTCCCCCTCCTCAAGAACTACACCTTCCTCAATACCGGCCTGACTATTTCGTTCAACGGCAAGACAATGCGCAGCCGCAACGGCCTCAAGGACCTGCTGTGCGAGAATATGTCGGCCAATCCGCTCTACCCCGTCATCCATCTGCGGGGCGATGACATCGAGGTGGCCATCACCCATGCCAACCAGTATGGCGAGGAATTCTACTCCTTCGTCAACGGCCAGCACACCACCCAGGGCGGCACCCACCTCAGCGCATTCAAGGACGCGCTGAACCGCACCGTCAAGGACTACTTCAACCGCAACTTCGAGCCCGGCGACATCCGCAACGGCATGGTGGCCGCCATTGCCATCCGCGTGCAGGACCCGGTGTTCGAAAGCCAGACCAAGACTCGCCTGGGCTCACGCGAAATCGGCCCCGATGGCCCGACAGTGGCCAAGTTCGTGGGCGACTTCGTCAAGCGCGAGCTGGACAACTATCTGCACCGCGAACGCGAGACCGCCGAGGCCATGCTCCGCAAGATTCAGGAAAGCGAGCACGACCGCAAGGCCCTGGCCGTCGTTCAGAAGAAATCCAAGGAGACCGCCAAGAAGGTGAGCCTCTACAACCCCAAGCTCAACGACTGCCGCTACCACCTCAACGACTTGCGCGGAAACGAAGAGAAGAAGCTGGCTTCCAGCATATTCATCACCGAGGGCGACTCGGCCGGCGGCACCATAGAAAAGGTGCGCGACGTCGAGACGCAGGCCGTGTTCAAGCTCCGCGGCAAGCCCATGAATTCCTACGGCGCCTCCAAGCGCGAGCTCTACTCCAACGAGGAACTCTCGCTGCTGCAGGCCTCGCTCAACATCGAGGACAGCATCGACAATCTACGCTACAACAAGGTGATAATAGCCACCGATGCCGACGTCGACGGCATGCACATACGCCTGCTCACACTCACCTTCTTCCTTCAGTACTTCCCCGATCTGGTCAAGAAAGGACACGTGTATGTGCTCCAGACTCCCCTCTTCCGCGTCCGCAACGCCCGCACGGCGCGCAAAGGCAAAGGCGGAAAGAACGTCGACACCGACACCGTCTACTGCTACTCCGACGAGGAGCGTCTGGCAGCCATACGCCGCTTCGGCGACGAAGCCGAAATAACACGATTCAAAGGACTCGGCGAGATTTCGCCCGACGAGTTCCGTCACTTTATCGGCGAAGACATGCGCGCCGACCGCGTCAGCCTGCGCAAAGACGACGCCATGTCCGAAGTCCTCGAGTTCTACATGGGCAAGAACACCCCCGAACGCCAGAACTTCATCATCGACAATCTGGTTATAGAAGATGACTCACACCTCGACTCCTGACATACGGGCGGAACGCATAGCCGTTTTCGCCGGTTCGTTCAACCCTTTCACCGCAGGCCACGCCGACATAGTCAGCCGCGGACTCGAGCTCTTCGACCGCATCATCGTAGCCGTAGGCGTCAACGCAGCCAAAAATCCCGGCGCCATACCTGCGGCTCTCGAGCCAATACGGGAGCTGTACGCCGGTGAAGACCGCGTGACGGTGAAGGCCTACTCGGGACTCACCGCCGAATTCGCACGCGGCGAAGGCGCATGCGCCCTGCTGCGCGGCGTGCGCTCGGTGCGCGACTTCGAGTACGAACGCGACATGGCCGACATAAACCGCCGCCTCACCGGCATCGACACAGTGCTGCTGACGGCACGCCCCGACCTGGGCGCCGTCTCCAGCTCGCTGGTGCGCGAACTCGACTCCTTAGGTGTCGACACAAGCCCATTCATGCCTCATAACGACAATACTCTCTGACTTATGAACCGTATAATCATCGCTCTCCTCTTCCTCTGCACTCTCACGGGCGTTTCGGCACAGGGATCCATCGACCCCGGCCAGAAACTGCGCCGCGCCGAGGCCATCATCGAGAATTACTACGTCGACGAAGTCGACGGCGACACGCTGGCCACCGAAGCCATACGCGCAATGCTCAAGACCCTGGACCCGCATTCGGCCTACTCCACCCCGGCCGAGACCCGCGAGTTCACCGAACCGCTCGACGGCAAGTTCAGCGGCATCGGCATCCAGTTCAACATGCTCGACGACACCGTGTACGTGATTCAGCCCACCGTCGGAGGCCCCTCCGAGCGCGTCGGCATCCTGCCCGGCGACCGCATCATCAGCGCCAACGACACCGTCATCGCAGGCCGCAGCCTGCCCAACCGCGAGGTCATGAAGGTGCTACGCGGCCCAAAGGGCTCCACGGTGCGCCTCAACGTCAAGCGCGGCAACGAGTTCATCGACTTTATGGTCGAGCGCGACGACATACCCCTCTACAGCGTCGACGAGACTTTCATGGCCGACCCCCACACGGGCTACATACGCATCACCCGCTTTGCCGAGGATACGGCCAACGAGGTGGCGCAGGCCATCGCCAAGCTGCGCCGTCAGGGCATGAAGAACCTTATCATCGACCTCAGCGACAACGGCGGCGGCTACCTCGGTGCCGCTTTCGAGCTCGCCTCGCAGTTCCTCCCCGCAGGCACTCCCGTGGTCAGCACCTCCGGCCGACGCATGCCCCGGCAGGACTACCGAACCACCGACGAGGGCTACTTCCAGGACGGGCGCATCGTGGTGATAGCCAACCAGTACTCCGCCTCGGCAGCCGAGATTTTCGCAGGCGCCATGCAGGACAACGACCGCGGCCTCATCGTTGGCCGACGCACATTCGGCAAAGGCCTGGTGCAGCGTCCCTTCCCCTTCCCCGACGGCTCCATGATGCGCCTGACGGTGTCGCGCTACTACACCCCCAGCGGCCGATGCATACAGAAGCACTACGACAAGGGCCACAGCGAGGACTATCAGCGTGAGGTATTTCTGCGCCTGAGCGCCGGCGAGCTCTGGAGCGCCGACAGCATTGCACGTCCCGACTCGCTGCTCTACCACACACTCGTGAACAACCGTCCCGTCTATGGCGGCGGCGGCATCATCCCCGACGTATTCGTGCCCGCCGACACTTCCTACTTCTCGACCTACTACCGCGACCTCGTCGCCAAGGGCATCATCAACCGCACCTGCATCAACTACGTCGACGCAAACCGCAGCGACCTGCAGCGCCGCTACCGCAACGCCGACCGCTTCCAGCAGCAGTTCACCGTGCCCGAATCGCTGGTAGAGAAGCTCATATCCCGCGCCACTGACGAGGGTATCGAATTCAACAGCGAGCAGTGGGAACGCTCCAAGCCTCTGGCCGAGGCAATCATGAAGGGCATTATCGCCCGCGACCTATACGAAAACGGCTCCTACTACCGCTCCGTGGCCGGCCTGAACAAAGACTACCTCGAAGCCCTGAGCCTCATCAACGACCCCGACCGCTACAACAGCCTCCTGCTGGGAAATCAGGACGAATAGACATCATTGACTCAAATCATAACGAGAGCCGCGCCCGATGACGCGGCTCTCGCTTTATGCCCTGCCGTCAACTCCTATGAGCGTCCGAAGGACGCCGACTTACGTTCCGCCTGTTTGTGATTTATGGTTTGGCGGGGAGCAATAAAAAGGAACCGGACGGACGACTTGATTAGTCGGTCCGCCCGGTCTATGATTTCAGAACCCTTACAGGAGTCCCGACTCTGTCAGTTTACCGGATCCAGCCGTTGGAGGCCAGGAGGCTGTCGACCTTGCACATAACGTGATATTGATCCCATCCGTTGCGCGAGGAAAAGACGATGTAATGGATGTCGCACTCGGGCCACCAGCACTCGATGGCTGCGAAGCCTCCGTTGTTGTTGACGTGGTAGGGGCGCATGGTGAAGCCGGGCTTGCGTTGCACGGCCGAGCCGAGACCGAAGTGGACGTACTCTTCATACGTAGCAATTTCGGGTTTGAGCATACTGTCGATGAGTTCCTTACGTATGATACGGCCGTCCTTGAGGGCTCGCTTGAACTTCATGAAGTCGCGCGAGGAAGTAAATACGCCGCGGTCGGCGCGGGTGAGGAAGTAGTCGGCCTCGCCGTAGTCGAATTCCTCCCAGCGGCCGTCGGCGCTGCGAGCGCCTACCGCTGCCATTCCGGGTTCTACGGGTCGGTAGCCGTGTGCCATCCGCGGGCGGCGCACTCCCTGTCGATAGTAGAATGTTTCGGTCATGCCGGCAGGCTCGAAGATATTGAGTCGCATCCATTCGTCGAAGTCCATGCCGGTGACATTCTCGATGAGCGGGGCAATCAGGACGTAGGATATGTCGCGGCGGTCGTAGTGGGTGCCGGGGGGGAAGTCGACGGAATCGAGGTTCTCGAAGGAACGGATGTGCTCGGCCTCGGTGCCGTAGCGGCGATAGTCGCTGTCAAAGCCGAATACGGAGCGGTGTGTGGCTATGTAGCGCTCCCATGCTGCCTGGGTGGTGGGACGCAGGTCGGGGAGACCCGAACGGTGCGACAGGACGTGGCGCACGGTGATGTTGTCGAAGTAGCGGGCGGGGAAAGTCGGGAAGAACTTGCTGAGGCTGTCATCGAGGCTCAGGATGCCTTCGTCGCTGAGTTTCATCAGCGCCACGCCGGTAAAGAGCTTCGAGACGGACGATACGTTGAACAAGGTGCTGTCGGTGACACGCTCGACGGAGTCGAGGCGGGCGAGGCCGAAAGCGTGGTTGTAGACTATGCTGTCGCCGCGCATGACGGTCACGATGGCGCCGGGTTCGCCGGACTTGAAAATTGTTCCGAAGAGGCTGTCCATCGAGGCGGTAATCTCGCAGGGAGGCACTCCGTGGTCGGCTCGGTAACGGTCGGCGCCCACACAGGATGCTATGCCGGATATGAGTATCGCAATCAGCAGGACGACGGCGCAGATATCCATCGAACGGTGCATTCCGGTGGCGGCGTATATCTTCTGTCTATTCATAACGGTACAAAATTAAAACCATAAAAACAGTCCCGCAATAGCTTAACTGCCTTTCACCGGTTTTGTAAAGTTTTTGTAAAAAAAACGCGTATGTGTAATGTAAAACGTCAGTCACAGAAAGGCAACGCGGCCACAAAAGAAACGACGCTCCGCAGAGTGCTGCGGAGGGTCGCCTGATATAGGGGATGTAAGTTTCAGTAGCGGATGAGTTAGACGTGGTATAAGTCCTCGACAAATGCG
>JAIDUY010000061.1 GCA_029059965.1 Muribaculaceae bacterium | reverse complement strand
CCCCACCCCCCCCCCCCCCCCCCCCCGCCGCCTAAGTCTCGGGGGCTCGGACATGTGTATAAGACCCAGCGCCTACACCCGCACCGACGAGAAGATTACACTTAACGACGGTAGCGACGGTGTTATCATGCAGGCCATGACAATGCAGCCCTCCGTGCCCGTCTACGACTTCGACGGCAACTGGGCCGGTCCCACCACCGTCAACGGCTCCTCGACTTGGAACCCCGTAGCCCTCGCCCTCGAGAAGAACAACACCCTGCTGCGTCAGCGCGTGAACGGCAACTTCTATGTCAGCGCCGACTTCCTCAAGTACTTCACTTTCCGCGCCGAATATGCATTCGACGCCACCCAGAACCAGAACAAGGCATATGTGCCCCGCTACAAATTCGGTATGGTGACCAACGACATCAACCAGATGATGCACCGCGAGGACCATTCCTTCTTCTGGATGCAGAAAGACTACCTCACCTACCACCAGAACTTCAAGAACCTCCACGACGTGACCGTGATGGTGGGCTTCGAAGCTTCGAAGTCGAGCTGGAACGGCACCTCCATCATCAAGAAGAACTTCACCACCGACGATATCTTCGTTATCGGTGAGGACGGCGAGTTCGTAAGCAACAGCGGCTGGCAGGATGCAGTGTCCAATGCCTCCGTATTCGCCCGTGCGAACTACTCGTTCGACAACCGCTACCTGGCCACCGTGACCTTCCGTCGCGACGGTTCCAGCAAGTTCGGCCAGAACAACAAGTGGGGCTCCTTCCCCTCCGCAGCCCTCGCTTGGCGTATCAACCAGGAGAAGTTCCTCCAGGGCGCAACCTGGCTCAACAACCTCAAGCTCCGTCTGGGCTACGGCCGCGTAGGTAACTCCAACATCGACACATACCGCTACGGCGCAGCCATGTCGACCATGCTGACTCCCAACGGTACCGCCTACTTCCCCAGCAACCTCGCCAACCCCAACCTCAAGTGGGAATCCTCCGAGCAGTTCAACCTCGGTATCGACTTCGCCGCTCTCAACAACCGCATCGAGTTCACCGTCGACATCTACAAGAAGCAGACCAAGGACCTTCTGATGCAGGTATTCACTCCCAGCCACATCGCTTCCAACGATTGGGGCACCATCCAGACTCCCTTCTCCAATATCGGCAAGACTCAGAACACCGGTATCGACTTCTCGCTCAACGCACGTCCCATCGTGACCCGCGACTTCCACTGGAACGCAGCCCTCACCATCTCGCACAACAAGAACAAAGTCGTTGCCCTCAACGACGACAGCCAGGTGCTCTACGGCAACATCGACTGGTACGCTCCCTTCCAGACCGTATCCATGTTCAAGGTCGGCGAGCCCATGGGTGTGTTCTACGGCTACGAGACCGAAGGCTTCTTCATGAACGAAGCCGACATCATCGGCCACGCCACCCAGACCGGCGGCGACGTACCCTATGCCAACAAGATCGACAAGACCTCCGGCGTCTGGGTCGGCGACATCAAGTTCCGCGACCTCAACGGCGACGGCGTCATCAACGACAAGGACCAGAAAGTCATCGGCGCCCCCAACCCCGACATCACCTTCGGCTTCACCAACAACCTGCAGTGGAAGGAATGGGAACTCACCATCGGCCTCACCGGCCAGATCGGCGGCGACATCATCAATTGGGCACGCTACAAGACCGAAGGCCTCAGCTCCATCTGGGATAACCAGGCTACCTCCGTTCTCGACCGCGTACAGGTGGGTCTGATTGACCCCAACGGTCCCGACGACATCTCCAACCTTCAGGTAGTGGGCGGCGGCGCCAACGGCATCCCCCGCTTCTCCAGTCTCGACGGCAACGGCAACAACCGTATGAGCGACCGCTGGATTGAGGACGGTACTTACCTCCGCATTCAGAACATCGCCCTGTCCTACAACCTGCCCCAGCGCTGGGCCAAGAAGGTGTATATGCAGTCGGCCAAGATCTACTTCAACGTACAGAACGTCTACACCTTCACCAAGTACAGCGGCTACGACCCCGAAATCGGTGCCTACAACCAGAGCTCTCTGCTGCAGAACATCGACCGCGGCCGTTATCCCACACCCCGCACATACACCGTAGGCCTCAATCTCTCCTTCTAACCCTCACCAACGAATTCCATGAACAATATCATAAAAAAGGCAGCCATTGCGGCTGTGGTGGCAGCAAGCATCAGCTCCTGTAGCGACTTCCTCACCATCGACCCGTCCGACAAGCTCGTGCAGGATACCTTCTACAATACTCCCGAGAAGGTCCGCATGAACACCATGACCCTCTATGCCGCCAAGACATGGTCGAACTACACCATGAACTTCCAGTGGAAGACCGACATGATTGCCGGCGACATGTACTACACCTACGATGCCGAGGGCCAGTGGTTCTTCGGTACCTACACCCCCGTGAACCAGTACATCAACGAGGGCTGGAAGGGGATCTACAATGTAATCGCCTTCGCAAACTCCGTCATCAACGACATGCCCGGCAAGTGCTCCGGCACCGTGACCCAGAACGACATCGACAAGGCTGTGGCCGAAGCCCGCGCAATCCGCGCCTTCTGCTACTACCAGATTGCCGAGCTTTGGCATGACGCACCCATCATCTACAACAACACCGAGAACATCTCCAACAGCAACCTCGACGTTCCCCGCAACACCCAGAAGAGCATCTATCGCTTCGCTCTCGAAGACGCCGACTACGCCGTGGAATACCTTCCCGAAACCGACCCCGACGCTTTCCGCGCCAACAAGAACACCGCCCGTGCAATCCGTGCCAAGCTGCTCGTCACCATGGCATCGCACAGCGACTACGGCTACGACCGCGCCGACCTCTACCGTCGCGCCGCCGAGGATGCCGAAGCCGTAATGAGCTCCCTTCCCTGGATCGAGAACATCGACTTCGCCACTCTCTTCGACGTGGAAAGCAACAACGGTCCCGAATCGCTTCTTGCCATCCAGTGCGCCGTGCAGGGCTACTCCTACGGTAACGCCAAGAACTGCGCATGGAGCCGCAGCTCCGTCATCGCCGACCAGACCTGGGGCGCAGGCAAAGGTCCCACAATCTCGCTGCAGAAAACCTTCGACAGCACAGACCGCCGCCGCATGTGGACATACATGACCAACGGCGACTACTATCCCAACCTTGCCAAAGCCCAGGGCGGTTACAATTACATGTACGTGAACCGCGCCGACGACGGCACCGTGACCGAAGACCGTAACGAGGTCAACGCCCACATCAAGAAGTACGTCATCGGCAAGAGCGCCGACTGCGACGGCAACGTGGGCATCAACCAGGACGCCGCCAACAACATCTACCTCATCCGTCTGGCCGACATGTACCTCACCTATGCCGAAGCAATCCTCGGCACCAACGAGACCACTACCGACAGCCGCGCCCTCGAGAAGTTCAACGGCATCCGCAAGCGTGCCGGCGTGAGCGAGGTCAGCTCCCTCACCTTCAAGGACATCATGGCCGAACGTCGCCGTGAGTTCGCCTTCGAATCCACAACCTGGTTCGACGTGCTCCGTCTCAGCTACCGCGACGGCGCACAGCAGGCCATCGACTACGTCAACAGCGGCTACGGTACAGGCTACAACCGCTGCGCCCAGTACATCGCCGTTACAGGCATGGACCAGAGCCAGGAGAACGACGAAAGCTCCTACATCATCGTCCAGAACAAGGCCGAATACTGCATGTACGACCCCATCATCATCTCGACCTCCTCTCTGCGCGTGCCTATCCCCGCAGCCGTCAGCACAAGCTCGCCCGCACTTTCCCGCGAGCCCGTAGACTTCTATGGCGAATAATTCAACCTCAGATCAATATCAGTCATGACTAAGTATATCAAATATATAGCTATTCCTCTGGCAGCTGTGGCAGCTCTGGCTTCGTGCTCCGAGACCGACGCCGTCAAGGACAAGGGTAACGCTCCCGTAGTGCGCTATGTGCGCGACTGCGACCCCGAAAAGTCCGACTCGCTCATCGTTGCGGCAAGTCTGGGCAGCAAGCTCGCTTTTATCGGCGAGAACCTCGGCGACGTGCAGCAGATCTGGTTCAACGACCAGAAGGCCCTGCTGAACCCCACCATGGTGACTTCCAACGCCATCATCGTCGACGTCCCCAACGTGATTCCCGGCGAGGTGAGCAACATCGCCCGTCTGGTTACCTCCACCGGCTTAACCACCGAGTATCCCTTCACCATCACCGTGCCCGCTCCCCGCGTGGAGCGCATGGCCTGTGAATACGCTCCCGCCGGCAGCCAGACCGAAATCAAAGGCGCATACTTCGCCAACGATCCCTCGTCGCCCCTGAAGGTTGTTTTCGACGGTTCCGGCGAGGAAGCCGAAATCGTCAGCTATACCCAGGAGAGCATCACTATCGTAGTTCCCGATGGTGCCACCGAAGGTACGGTTTCCGTATCGACCATCTACGGCACCACCAAGTCGGGATTCCACTATGCCGACACCCGCGGCATGCTCTTCGACTTCGAGCGCGACGGCGCTACCGGCCTCGGCATCGACGGCCGCAACTGGCACTGCGCTCCCTTGGCCGACGACGAACTCGCCCTCTCAGGCACCTATCTCAAGATGGGCGATGCCGAGACTCTCATCAACAATGACGCATGGCCTGAGAACACCCACCTGTTCACCTACTGGGCAGGCGAATGGAGCGATCCTATCACCTATCCCGCACGTCTGGGCGAACGTCTTTGCGACATCGTCGACTTCTCCGACTTCCGCAACATGAGCCTCAAGTTCGAGATGCTTATCCCCTCGGCCAACGCATGGCAGGCTTGCGCGATGCAGCTCATCTTCTCCGGCGTGGACAAGACTTCCTACAGCGGCGGCGGTGTCGACATATTCGGCAACACCGTTGCAGCCAGCAACAACAGCTACTACCAGGACGACAGCGGCAAGGCAAGCGCAAGCTGGGGCCGCGCGCTCTACCGTCCCTGGAGCGGCTCCACAGCCTTCCATACCGGTGACAAGTGGATTACCGTCACTGTGCCTCTGACCGAATTCGTCTACAACTCCGTAGGCGGTCAGGCTTCCGCAGTACCCTCGTCTCCCGAGGACTTCGCAAACTTCGAAATCTTCGTATGGAGCGGCGGCGTTACCGGCGTGGACTGCTATCCCATCATCTGCATCGACAATATCCGCGCAGTCAAAAACTGATTGATAAACCGTTAAAGCAATCTTGCAAATCATGAAACGATTATTTAAATACGGCTTCTTCGCCCTCTGCATGGCCTTGACGGTTCCGGCGCTGACGTCGTGCGACAATGATGACTTCAACACCGACCAGTTCGTCGGTGGCGTCAACCTGAACTCCTTCGGCCCCAGCCCCGTCGCCCGTGGCGGTCAGCTCCGCTTCATCGGCTCCGGTATGGACCAGATTACCAAGATAACCCTTCCCGGTGCCGGCGACATCAGCGACATCCAGCGCATCAGCGACAGCGAAATCCGCATCGAGGTTCCGCAGACCGCCGAGCCCGGCAATCTCGTTCTCCACTATGCCGGCGGCACCATCGAGACCAAGACCATACTGACCTATCTCGAACCCATCAGCATCGACGAAATCGCTCCCCTGCGTGTCAAGCCCGGCCAGACTCTCGAAATCAAGGGCGAATACCTCAACCTCATCAAGGAGGTGTGCTTCTCCTTCACCGAGGGCATGGACAGCGCCAACGT
>JAIDUY010000060.1 GCA_029059965.1 Muribaculaceae bacterium | reverse complement strand
TCGGGGGCGGGAGCCGGCTTGGTGCAGGCTGTCAGAAGTGCGGCACCGCCGAGAATGAGGGAGAGGATGCGTTTCATGGAAGTCATATATTGACGGGTCTTTGCGTTATGTTATTTAGCTGAGGGTCAGCGTTTCTTGTCGGTATAGTTGACGGGAATCTCGCGGTCGATGGACTTGTCGAGCGAGATGAGGGTCTCGGTGCCCGTCACGCCGGGAATCATCTGTATCTTCTTGTTGAGGAGCTCCATGAGGTGCTCGTTGTCGCGGGCATAGAGCTTGACCAGCATGGTGTAGGGACCGGTGGTGAAGTGGCATTCGACGATTTCGGGAATCTTCTCGAGTTCGGGAACGACGTCGGCATACATGGCGCCGCGCTCGAGGTTGACACCGATGTATGTGCAAGTGGCATAGCCTAAAATCTTGGGATTCACCTGATAGCCGGAGCCGGTGATGACTTTCATGTCGATGAGGCGCTGCAGACGCTGGTGGATGGCGGCACGGGATACGCCGCATTCCATGGCAACGTCCTTGGAGGGAATACGCGCGTTATGCATCACTATGCGCAGGATATGACGGTCGAGATTGTCGATTTTTTCAGTCATTGCTTTGTGTATTTAAAATTCTACTGCAAAGTTACAAAAATTTCAATAAAAGCGCTAAAAACAGCACGAAAAATATAAGGAGGCACAAAAAAAGCCGCTAAGAGCGGCAAAACGTCAACAGGAGCGATGTCGGCTCCCCGTCAGTGTCGTTCGAGATTCCGCCGCAGCTGTGCGGCCGACGCCCTGCGCGCCGCCGAGCCGGCGAAAAAAGCGGCGTGGGCGTCGTCGTCCATGGCGGCGAGGCTGTCGGCGGTGGCTTGCCGCAGGCGTTCGGAGAGCACGAAGTCGGGCAGGGGATTGCCCTGGCGTGGGTTCTCGGGACAGACGTCCTGGCAAATGTCGCAGCCGTAGACGCGGCCGGTCAGAGCAAGCCCGTCGGGGAGTGCCCCACGGTGCTCGATGGTGAGGTAGGAGAGGCAGCGGCAGGCGTCCATGCCACCGCGGCCGTCGAGGGCTCCGCCGGGACAAGCGCGGACACACGCTCCGCAGCCCGCGCACGAGGGCAGGGGCAGGGCCGTGGGCGCGTCGGCTGCGCCGTCGACGTCGGCCGTCCACAGAATCTCGCCTAAAAAGACCTTGGAGCCGTGCCCCGGCACGATGAGAAGTCCGTTTAGGCCGAAGTGGCCGAGGCCTGCTGCTACGGCCCAAAGACGCTCGCGCACCGGTGCCGTATCGACGCAAATACGGGTCTGCGAGCCGGGCACCATGGCCTCGAGGGCACGGGCGACGGGGCGCAGGCGGCGGCGGACCACCTTGTGGTAGTCGGCTCCGCGGGCATAGTCGGCGAAGAGGGGATGGCGGTCGGAGTTGTCGGAGGGGGCGTAGGGGAAGGCGGCGCACAGCAC
>JAIDUY010000006.1 GCA_029059965.1 Muribaculaceae bacterium | reverse complement strand
AACGCATCCGGCGGCAATTAGGTTCGTATCTGCGCGCCTCGCGGCGCGCAGATACGCGGCATATCAGTAAATTGCTATTGTGGTGGTAGTGCTGATGGTGTTCACTCCGACAAGGTCGGGCATGGTGCCGTCGAAAAATATCGAACAGTCGCCGCAGTCAGAACCATCTGTCTGCCAAACTTTTATCAAGGTATAAGCGCCGTCGCTGCGTGTCAGCGTGTAGGAGCTGTCGCCGTCGGAGCTGCGGAATTTGTAGATGTAGGCATCGCGCATCTTGGTGGCGTGGTAGGTCTTCTCGCGTTCGCTTTCGAAGGCGCGTACCAGACGGTTGTAGATATCTGAGTCACTGAATGTCAGGATGATGCTGATGCGATAAAGGCGGTGGTTGTCGTCGCGGCGCTCGGTGTAGGTTGTCTCGACGTCAGAGTTGCGCTGGACCGACTCGATTACGCTGTCGATGGCACCCTGCGCCGAGGCGTTGTAAGTCGTTGACACAAAGGCTGCGATGAATAAAGCTATGACAAGACGTGCGTTCATTGGCAGTGGAATATCTGGGTTCTGATATAGTCGATGAGTTCGGGGTCGTCGATGTGTCCGATGGCCTGCTCTATCATAGCGCTGTCGTCGCAGATGCTGTCGGCAAGATGTTCGCCTGCAACGAGTTCGGGGTAGATAATCTCGATGTCGTCGACCTGCTCGCCGTTGCGGATAATATAGCTTCCGGAATAGGAAGCCCAGGGGCCGGCATACTCGGGCGTGCTGTCGTGGCGGAAGTAGACGACGCCGGAAACGACGGCGACAAGCGCCACGCAGGCCGCCGCCACAGCCATGAGCACCCGGGGGATAATGCCTCGCGCCCCCCTCGTCGAGCCCTCGCGGGAGGGGGGTAAAGAGGCGTACCAGGCGAACATCCGGCGGGCGCTCTCGAGGTCGTCGGGCAGAGTGCCGGGAGCGTGCCCGAGATAGAAATCGGCGAGCCATTTTTCCTGTTCGTCTGAAGTGCCTCCGTCGAGGAAGAGGGCGATAAGAGTCCGGGCTTGCCAGAGGTCGGGCGACGGAGGAGTGGAGAAGTTGTGCGGTTCTTTCATATTATATAGGAGAGTTTGAGGAGTCAGTTCTTGTTTCGGTAGAGGGAGGGGTCGACGCCGAAGGCGGCGGCGATGCGGCGGCGAGCGCGGCTGAGGGCTGTGCGGACAGCACCTTCGGAGCTGCCGAGGAGGGCGGCGATGGCGGCGTTGTCGTAGCCCTCGATGTGTCGCAGGCGGATGAGGGTCTGCTGGGGTGCGGGCAGGGATGCGATGACGGCGTCGAGGTGGCGTCCGTTTTCGCGGGCGAGGAGCTCGTCCTCGGCGCTGGGCACGCCTCCTGTGTTTTCGTCGAGCTCGACGAATCGTCCGGGCGAGGCGGCACGCAGCACGTTGAGGGCCATTCGGTGAGCCATGACCGACGCAAGTGCGTCGACAGAACGGTATCGGTCCAGGGAATCGCGCATTGTCCAGAGTTTGAGCAGGGTGTCCTGGGCGACATCCTGAGCGGCGGAGTCGTCGTGCAGGACATTGCGTGCCGTCCGGACCAGCTGAGGCCTGAGACTGCGTGCGAGTATTTCGAATTCCCTCGGGGTCATCATACCCATAAGACACGGCCGGAGTGCGATTGTTACACCGACCGTCAAAAAAAATGATTCGGAGCGAACAAGACGGAACAGTGCTGAGCACGACGGAGCCTGTTCGTCCGGTATTTCAGCTAATTTGTCGGTAAGAGCCGGTTCCCCAATATTTGTTAACGCCGGGGCGGTCAAGCGTCGTGCAGATGTGTTCGCGCAGTGAGGGAGCAA
>JAIDUY010000059.1 GCA_029059965.1 Muribaculaceae bacterium | reverse complement strand
ACAAGAAAGGCCTCATGGACGAGCTCAGCAAAATTGAGCGCACCATGGACAAGGTGGTTCCCGGCGCACCCCACGAGGTGCTTCTGGTGCTCGACGGCTCGACGGGCCAGAATGCCTTCGAGCAGGCCCGCCAGTTCTCGGCTGCCACACATGTGACCGACCTGGCCGTTACCAAGCTCGACGGCACCGCCCGCGGCGGCGTCGTCATCGGCATCAGCGACCAGTTCCGCATCCCCGTCAAGTACATCGGACTTGGCGAGGGCATCGGCGACCTGCAGATATTCGACAGCCGTTCGTTCGTCAAATCCCTGTTCGGCAACAAGTGATGTCGCGCCGCGTAGTTATCGTAAGCATGGGCTGTTCCAAGAATCTTGTGGACAGCGAGCGCCTTGCCGCGCGTCTCGGAGCCTCAGGTCTCGACGTGAGCTTCGACAGCAGCGACTGCACCGGCGCAGACGTGGTGGTGAACACCTGCGGCTTCATCGGCGACGCCAAGGCCGAAAGCATCGATGCCATCCTCTCGGCCGTGGAGATGAAGAAGCGCGGCGAGGTGAACGGCGTCTACGTGATGGGCTGTCTGAGCGAGCGTTACCGCCGCGAGCTCCGTCAGGAGATTCCCGAGGTCGACGGCCTGGTGGGCAAGTTCGACTGGGACTCGCTCGTCGAGACCCTCGGCAACAAGACAGCCGCCCTGAAGCCCTGGGAACGTGAGCTGTCGACAGCGCCCCACTATACCTATATAAAGATTTCCGAGGGCTGCAACCGCTTCTGCGCTTTCTGCGCCATTCCGCTCATTACGGGGCGCCATAAGTCGCGCAGCATCGACGAAATTGCCGACGAGGTGACCACCCTGGCCGCGTCGGGCGTGCGCGAGTTCAACATCATCGCCCAGGACCTTTCGGCCTACGGCACCGACCTCGGCCTCAAGGGCGAGCGCTCACCCCTTGCCGAGCTCATCGACCGCCTTGCCGACATCCACGGAGTGGAGATGCTGCGCCTGCACTATGCCTATCCCGCCGACTTCCCCTATGATATACTCGAGGTGATGGCACGCCGACCCAACGTGTGCAAGTACCTCGATATCGCCCTGCAGCACATCGACGACGGCGTGCTGAACAACATGCGCCGCCACATCGACGCCGAAGGTACACGCGCCCTTCTGGAACGCATACGCAGCGAGGTACCGGGAATCCACATCCGCACCACCCTGATGGTGGGATTCCCCGGCGAGGACGACGCGGCCTTCGAACGGCTGCTGGACTTCGTGCGCGAGCAGCGCTTCGAGCGCATGGGAGCCTTCGCCTACTGCGAGGAGGACGACACCTATGCGGCACTGCACTACCCCGACGACATCCCCGAGGAGGTCAAGCAGCAGCGTCTCGATGAGCTCATGGCCGTACAGCAGGAGATAGCATTCGACATCGCGGCCGAGAAAATCGGACGCACACTGCGTGTGATTGTCGACAGCGAGGACGACGAATACTATATCGGACGTAGCGAGTACGACTCGCCCGAGGTCGACTGCAACGTCCTGATTGAAAAGAGCCAAGTATTGGAATTCGGCAAGATATACGATGTGGTCGTGACCGACACATGCGGCTTCGACCTGATTGGTCGCCTCGCCTGATGACAGACACCGAAAAGGACGAACTGCGCCGCGCCATCGAAAGCGGAGCCGACTTCGCGGCGGTGATTCCGCCGGGAGAGTCGCACCTCGTTTTCGCCGGTGCCGACGAACTCAGCCTCACGCCGTGGCCCGGATGCGGCGCACCCATGCCCGTAGCCACCGAGTCGACGCCGCACAGCGTCTACACCAGCCGCATGGAGGCACTGGTCGGCAAGCTCAGGCGCGAGGGCGGCAAGACAGTGGTTTGCCGCAACATATGCGGCACATTCCGCCAATTCGACCCCGTCGCCATGGCCGACGCCTATTTCGACCGTTTTCAGGACACCCTGCGCTTCATCTTCCACCGCAAGGACTGCGGCTACTGGATGGGAGCCACGCCCGAGCTGCTGCTCGACATGCGCGGCGGTCATCTGGAGACCCGTGCGCTGGCAGGCACACGCCGTGCGGGGACTGAGGAGCCATGGTCGGAAAAGAACATACACGAGCATGCCATCGTGGCCGACGACATCGCCGGACGCCTCGACGCGCTCGGGCTCACCGTCGCCAAGGGTAATACAGAATCAATGCCCTACGGCAATATCGAGCATCTGTGCACGCCCATAAGTGCCGACGGTGCGGACGCCACCGACGTCGACCGCATCATCGAAGCTCTGCACCCCACGCCTGCCGTCGGCGGCTTTCCTCGCAATAAAGCCATGCGCGACATCGTTGAATTTGAAGACAATCCGCGCAACTACTACGGCGGCGTGCTGAAGCTTCGCCGTCGCGAAGGCGTCCTTGCCTACGTCGTGCTGCGGACAGTACACTTCGACCGCCGACACTGGTGCGTCTACACGGGCAGCGGCATCACGCCCGAGTCCGACCCCGAGGAGGAGTGGCTTGAAACCGAGGACAAGGCACGGCCCCTGCGTCTTTTACTTGACAACTGACTGAACGAATGAACGATTCTTCGACAAAGCATACATTCTATCTGCTTGCCATCGCCATGGGGCTGCTCGGCATAGCCTCGGCTGTGCCCTGGAGCGACATAACGGGCAACAGAATCAAGGACTTCCATCTGCTTGCCGACCTCGTGCCCAATCCGGCGCAGGTAGTGGCGTCGGCATCGATGGTCGTGGACCCCGAGCTCGAGGAGCTGATGCAGAGCGTATCGCCCGACGACGGCGGTGCCGGCACTCCGTCGGGCGAACCTGCCGCGGCAGCTGCCACGGACAGCACGGCCACCGACACCGTGGCGTGGATAGCGCCCCTGACAGAGGCGCCGCGCGTCGACGGCCATGTTGTAATCGAATCGTACACCGGTTCGGCTCCCCTCGCCCGCTTCCGCGAGGCCCTCGCCCAAAGCGGGCAGCGACTTGTGCGCGTGGCCGTGGTCGGCGACTCCTTCATCGAGGGCGACATATTCACCCAGGACCTGCGCGCCATGCTTCAGGAGCGCTACGGCGGCTGCGGCGTGGGCTATGTGAACCTGCACTCCGAGATGCCGGGCTTCCGCAAGAGCATCCGCCAGAGCGGCAGCGGCTGGACGATGCACAACATCCTCAATATCGGCCGTCGCGACACGGTCCGCATCCTCGCGGGCGAGTATGCCGAAGCCTCGGCCGACGCCCGTTCCGACTACCGCGGCACGTCGCAGGCGGCAACTACCGGGGCGTGGGACCGCTCGGCTCTTGCCGTGCTGGCAAGCGACTCGTGTACTGTCGAGCTGATAAACGACGGCGGCAGCCGCAGCTTCGAGCTCGCGCCATCGCCCGTGCCTCAGCTCATCGAACTTCCGGGGCACACCACGCACTTCGGCGTACGGACGGGCTCGCCCTCACTCCGTGCACTGGGCGTCTATATGGACGGCGAGACCGGCATCAGCGTGGACTGCATGAGCAGCCGCGGCAGCTCCGGCCTGAACCTGCGCTCTCTCAACCGCGCGATGAGCCGAACAGTCGACTACGACCTCGTGATTCTTGAGTTCGGCATCAACGCCCTCAGCGCCGAGCAGACCGAATACTATGCCTACATGCACGGCATGATCGCCGCCGTGGAGCGCGTCAAAAGCATATTCCCCGATGCCGATATCCTGGTGATGGGCATAGCCGACCGCGGAGCAAAGAACGGCACGACGGTCAAGTCGCTGCCCACCTGCAACGCCATGACCGACGCACAGCGCAAGGTGGCACAGCGCACCGGCACGCACTTCTACGACACCCGCGCGGCCCAGGGCGGCGAGAACGCCGTCGTGGCCTGGCGCGAACGCCATCTTGTCAATGCCGACTACATCCATCTGAACCACACGGGCGGACGCGTCATGGCCGAGGAATTTATGGAAGGTCTGACCAGAAGCCTCGAACTCTCCGCACCATGAACAGATATCTTGCCACCGCCCTGACGGCTGTCGCTGCCGCACTGTGCTGCACGGCCACCACCGACGGCGACCAGAGCGCCATGCGCGTCGACCCGACCCTGGAGGTGACTCGCGAGCGTCAGGTTGATTACTCGTCGTATCCCTTCCTGCAACTCGACCGCAACCACCTGCAGATGAACGGTGCCGACTGGAGCGAGCTGCGCCGTCGCTTCGCCTCGGCCTCCGAAGGCGACACTTGCTTCTCTATCGTCTATCTCGGCGACTCGCACATACAGGCCGATTTCGGAGGCGCCGTACTGCGCTCGGGCATCGCCGAGGAGGCAGGCAGCGCCGGACGCGGCCTCATCATCCCCTTCCGCCTTGCCGGCACCAACCAGCCCAACGACTACTCCATAATCAGCGGCGACCCCACCGTCAGCTCAAGGCTGCTCAAACAGCCGTGGGCCACCGAAATGCCCTTC
>JAIDUY010000058.1 GCA_029059965.1 Muribaculaceae bacterium | reverse complement strand
ATCGGCAAGGACAACATCGTGTTCCACTGCATAGTCTTCCCCGCCATGCTCATGGCCTACGGCGACGGCTATCAGCTGCCCGACAATGTGCCTTCGAACGAGTTCCTCAACCTTGAGGGCGACAAAATATCGACCTCGCGCAACTGGGCCGTATGGCTGCACGAGTATCTTGTCGACTTCCCCGGCAAGCAGGACGTGCTGCGCTACGTGCTCACTGCCAACGCACCCGAGACCAAGGACAACGACTTCACATGGCGCGACTTCCAGGCTCGCAACAACAGCGAGCTTGTCGCCATCCTGGGCAACTATGTGAACCGCGTGCTTGTGCTGACCCACAAGTACTTCGAGGGCGTGGTTCCCGCTCCCGGCGAGCTGCTCGACATCGACCGCGAGGCTTTCGCCGAGCTGAACCGCCTGCGCGACGACGTGACCGATAAAATCGAGAACTTCCATTTCCGCGACGCTCTGCGCAGCGCAATGGACATCGCGCGTCTGGGCAACAAATACCTTCAGGAGACAGAACCCTGGAAGACCGTAAAGACCGACCCCGACCGCGTGCGCACAATCATGTACGTCAACCTGCAGATTGTGGCTTCGCTGGCTGTGGCGATGGATCCCTTCATGCCCTTCATGGGCTCCAGGCTCGGCGCCATACTCGGCCTCGGCAAGATGGAGTGGAGCTGCATAGGCTGCGATACCCTTCTGCCCGCCGGCCACACCGTAGGTCAGCCCGAGCTGCTGTTCGAGAAAATCGAGGACGCCGCCATCGAGGCTCAGATAGAGCGCCTGCGCGAGTCGCGCCGCCTCAATGCTATCGAGAACTTCAAGCCCGCGCCACAGCAGGCCGACACCTCCATCGAAACCTTCGGTGCCGTCGACCTCCGCATAGGCACCGTCGAGGCTTGCGAACCCGTCAAGAAGAGCAACAAGCTGCTCAAGCTGACCGTCAACGACGGCACCGGCACGCGCACCATCGTGTCGGGCATCGCCGGACAGTTCAGCCCCGAGGAAATGGTGGGACGCCAGGTGGTGTTCGTCGCCAACCTGCCGGCTGTCAAGCTCCGCGGAGTGGAGTCGCAGGGTATGGTGCTCTGTGCCACCAACGCCGACGGTTCGCTCGCCCTCATCGGCCCGCAGACTCCGGCCACTCCCGGCGCCCAGGTCAAATAAACCGCGCCACAGTCCGGCATCCCGTCCGGAACATATAACACCAAGAAGTTTAATCACAATGGCAGCCGCCATCGCAGAACCATGAAGCCAAGGATACTGATTGTATATACAGGAGGAACCATAGGCATGATAGAGGACCCCGAGAAAAAGTCCCTCAAGCCTTTCGACTTCTCCCACCTTATGGACAATGTCCCCAAGGTCAAGATGCTGGACTATGTGATCGACAACATCCAGTTTCATCCGCCAATCGATTCGTCGGACATGAACATCTCTCACTGGCAGACTATGGTGCGAAGCATTGCCGAGAATTACGACGACTACGACGGTTTTGTCGTTCTTCACGGCACCGATACCATGGCCTATACGGCATCGGCTCTGTCGTTCATGCTTCAGAATCTCGGCAAGCCTGTCATCATCACCGGTTCGCAGCTTCCCATCGGCGAGGTGCGAACCGACGGCGAGGAAAATCTGATTACGGCGCTGCAGATTGCAGCGAGCCGCGACAGCGACGGGCGGCCCACCGTGCGCGAAGTGGCTATCCTTTTCGAGAACTATCTCTGGCGAGGTAACCGCTCCACAAAGCGCAGTGCCGACAACTTCAATGCTTTCCGCAGCAACAATTATCCCGAACTCGCCAAAATCGGCCTGGGCATACAGTTCAAGCGTGCCTCGCTGGGCAACAAGCGTGTCGAAGGCCCGCTTGAGGTCTATCCCGACATGGACACCAACGTGCTGGCCATCGACCTGTTCCCGGGGCTGAATCCTCGGGTTTTCAACCATATGCTGGCCACGCCGGGCGTCAAGGGCATAGTGCTGCGAACCTACGGAACGGGCAACGGTCCCACCGAGGCATGGTTCCTCGACGCCCTGCGCCGCACAGTCGATTCGGGCGTGCTGATAGTGAATGTGACCCAGTGCGTCAACGGCGGAGTGCATCCCAACCGCTATCTTGCCGGCGACCTGCTTTCGGAAGCCGGTGTGATATCCGGCTACGACATTACGTTCGAGGCCGCCATCGCCAAGATGATGCATCTGTTCGGCCGCGGTTTCGGTGTGGACGAGGTCCGTGCCCGTTTCGGCGAGTCGATAGCCGGTGAAATCAGTGTGAACGACGGCAAATGAGAATGAGGATGCGGACATCGACATTGCGCAGACTGTGCGCGGCACTGCTGCTTGCGGCGGCGCTTGCACCGGCTGCGTCGGGACAGGCTCCCGCACACAGCCCCCGCTGGGAGGTGGTGGCCGTGACCGATGCCGCGCAGAACTCACATGCGTCCGCGCCGCAGACGCCGGAACTCGAGGTCGAGGTCCGCGACGGCGGTGTGGTGCTCATCACTGTCGATCGTCCCGCCACCGTCAAAGTATTCTCCATCCTTGGTCAGCTTATAACCGAGAAGAATGTCCAGCCCGGGACCGTGCGCCTGCGCATGGATTCGCGCGGCATCTACATACTCAAGGCCGGAACTGCCACCCGGCGCATAAACTTATGAACATACATACTGTCAATACACCCGAGCAGGTCGAGGTGGCCGTGACGTCGGCCTCGGGTATCCTGCCCGCCTACAGCACGCCCGATGCAGCAGGCATGGATGTGCGCGCCTTTCTCGACAGCCCCGTGACGCTCGCTCCCGGAGAGCGCGCCCTTATCCCCACGGGTCTGCGTGTCCAGCTGCCCCGCGGCTTCGAGATGCAACTGCGTCCTCGCAGCGGACTTGCGCTGCGCCACGGCATCACACTGCTCAACAGCCCCGGCACGGTCGATGCGGACTACCGCGGCGAAATAGGCGTCATCCTCGCCAATCTCGGCAGCGAGCCCTTCACAGTGAACGACGGCGACCGCATCGCCCAGATGGTAGTGGCCCGTTATGCCGCCGTGACATGGCGCCCGGCCGATACCCTCGAAGCCAGCGAACGCGGCGACGGCGGATTCGGTCATACAGGCATCAGCTGATTTTCCTAACCCTCTCCCCTGAATCGTGAAAAAGATACTTTATATCGTCATACTTTCGGCCCTGCTGGCTGTGGCCGCCTCGGCGCGTACCGCCCCGAAGTCCGTCTCCGACGAAGACCGCCTCAAGGCCGACTATGTGTTCATGGAGGCTGCCTCTTGCCGCAACAGCGGCAGCCTGACCGACTACTACATGCTTCTGCGCAGGGCAGCCACGCTCAATCCCTCCGACCCCTATATCGCGGGAGCTCTCGCCGAAATCGACATCCTGCTGCCGACGGTGGATTCCGCGGCCACGATGGATGCTTTCCGCACCCTCGAGCGCCGCGTCTACCTCGAGCCCTCGGTGCAGCACTACTGGACCTACTTCACCAAGCTGGCCATGCAGATGCGCCGCTACGACGACGCCATCGCCGTCTGGGAAATGCTCGACTCCCTGCAGCCCAACCGCACTGATCCGGCGAAGAACCTTGCCCGCACACTGACGGCCAAGGGCGCTACAACCCGCGACACCGCATCTCTGCTCCGTGCCGTCGACATCTACGCGCGTCTGCAGGAAACTCAGCCGGGCAACATGGAGCTCGTCACCGCCAAGATGCAGACGCTCATGCTGCTGGCCGACACCACGGCCATGGTCGACGAACTGCGACGCCTCAGCCGCGAGGCGCCCGACGAGGTGCCGGCCATGCTGTTCATCAGCGCGCACTACACGGCCATGGAGCGTCCCGACACGGCCAAGGCCTATCTCGACCGCGCCACCGAGCTCGACCCCGACAACGGACTGGTGCGCATGATGAGGGCCGGATACTATAACTATCAGGGTGATTCCGTTGCCTACAGGACCGAAGTCCTCGCCGCCCTCGAAAGCCCCAATCTGGAATACGAGCAGAAATACGGCATCCTCCGCGACTTCGTAAGCACCGTCTACGAGGACAGCACAAGGCGCGACGATGTCGAGCTGATGTTCAACACCGTCCAGGAGGTGAATCCGGGCGAGCCGACACTCCATCAGCTCTTCGGCGACTACTATTCCGAAATCGGGAACTCCGCCGGAGCGGCCGAGCAGTACGGCTACAGCGTCGACCTTGACCCCGGTCTGGCCGATGCCTGGGACGGACTCATTCGCTCGCTTGGCGAACTCGAGGACTACGACCGCCTGCTCGAGGTGGCAAGAGAGACGCAGAGACGCTATCCCGCGGATATTTATGCCGGACTCATGGGCGCCTCGGCGCTCGGCATGCGCGACATGGACGCCCAGGCTGTGGCCATGCTGGACAGCATCAGGATTGTTCCCGAGCACAACCCCAAGGCGCTGTCCCAGGTTTTCCTCTACAAGGGCGACCTGCTCTACCGCCTCGGACAGACCGACAGCGCGCTCGTGGCCTACGACCGCTCGATAGCCTATAACGCCGACAACTATATGGCACTCAACAACGCGGCCTATTTCATGGCCGAGTCGGGACGCGACCTGCCCCGTGCCGAGGTCTATGCCTCCATCGCCAACGCCGGCGACCCGGACAATCCGACATTCCTCGACACTCAGGCCTGGGTGTGCTTCAAGATGGGCAACTATGCCAAGGCTCTCGAACTCATCAACCGTACACTCGCGCTCATGGAGGCCGAAGTCGACGAAAGCGCGGATGATGATGACGGAGATGACAAGGCCGAGCCGAGCGCCGATGTGCTCGAGCATGCCGGCGACATCTATTTTCTGAACGCACGCCCGCGCGAGGCTGTCGAATTCTGGCGCAGAGCCCTCGATCTGAACCCCGATAGCGAGCTGCTCAGGAAAAAAGTAACAAACGAAGCTTATTACTACGAATGAAATTCAAATCAGGAATATACGTGGCCTTGCTGGCCGTACTGTTAGTCCTCGGACTTGGTTCGTGCCGCAGCCACCGCAACGTGGCGGGCAGTCAGCCCGAAAATGAAGTCTGCGAGGAACTTCCCTGGCAGAGTGTCGAGATGCCCGTGCGCCTCGAACTGACGGCGCCGACTCATTTCTCGGCCTCAGGCAAGGCTGTGATGGTCAATGGCGAGTATGTCAGCGTGTCGATACGCAAGATGGGATTCGAGGTCGCAAGTCTTTATGTCGACAGCGATTCGCTCTACGTCATCATCAAGCCCCTACGCCTTGCCTATGTCGAGGGCTTCGACCGCATCGAAAGGGCGACTGACATGTCTTTTGGTGACTTGCAGAAAGCCATGCTCGGACAGGGACGACTGCCCGACGGCCTCGTCCGTTTTGTCGTGAGCAATATGGAGCAGTCGCCGGCCGGAACGGTCTACAGCGACATCGAAGTGAGCACCCGCGTTTCGGGCCGTGACCTCAACGGCAAGCTGCACTGGTCGCTCGACGATGCCCGCTGGAATACGGGTGCCAGCCGAGAGCGCCCCTCTATCCCGAATAGTTACGACCGGGTCGATACGCCCGCGCTCATACGCATGCTCCGTTCACTGAGTCTGTAATTACATTTCCGGACTTATGCGACGCTTCCTCTCCATACTGCTTCTGAGCCTTACGCTTGCCGCCACACTGCCCGAGCAGCTGTGGGCCGAGCCGCGGCGCAATTCGGCCACGGTGCGCCGCGAGCGCAGGAGGGCGGAGAGAGAGCAGGAGGCGACGCGCCGCCGTATCGAGGAAAATACTGCCCGCATAGAGCGCGAGCTGCGTCATCTCGAGCGCCTTGAGGCCGATATCGAAGCCAACGAAAGGCGCGAGCGCATCCTTTCGCGTCGTGTGGACTCCACAGCAGCCCGTGTACGAGTGCTCGGCGACAGTGTGGCTACTCTTACGGCACGGGTCGAACGTCTCGACCGCTCGTACAGCAATTCGCTGCGCGCCATACGGCGCCAGCGTCAGGCTGCCTCTCCGGCCGCCTTTGTCTTTTCGTCCGAAAGTTTCGGACAGGCCGTGCGCCGCATACGCTACCTTGCCGACCTTGCCGACTGGAATGCCACCCAGGGGCAGCGCCTGCGTCAGGAGCGTGCACGTCTGGAGGAATCGGCGGCACGTCTCGATTCGTCGCGCACACGTCTTGCAGCCTCCCGCAACCGACTGCGTCGCGCCAGGGCAAGCATGGAAGCCGACCGCCGCAGTGCCTCGCAACTTGTCGAAAATCTGCGCAGTAACGCCGGCGAGCTCAACCGCGTGCTCGAGCGCCAGCGTCAGCAGGCCATAGCCCTCGACGATGAACTCAACCGCGCCATCGAGGCCGAGGAAGCCGAACGCCGTGCCGCCGAGGAAGCCGCCAGACGGGCCGAGGCCGAGCGCCGTGCAGCCGAAGAAGCGGCACGCCGTGCCGACAGTGCTGCCGCCGCCCGCCGACAGAGCGGCCCGCCGCAGCCGGCACCCGAACAGCCGGCTGCCCAGGCTCAACCGTCAAGACCACAGCGACAAGAGCGTCCGGCACGGCAGACCCGTTCGGCAGCCGAACTCACCCGCGAATTTGAATCAAGCCGTGGCCGTCTGCCTATGCCTGTCGATGGCGATGCCACCATAGTCAGCAACTTCGGGCGCAGAGCCCACACCGAATACTCACGTGTCGAGCTTCAGAACAATGGCATCGACATCGAAGCCCGTCCAGGAGCCAAGGCCCGTGTGGTGGCCGACGGAACCGTGTCGATGATAATCGTCATGGACGGATTCCGCAACGTCGTGCTCGTGCGCCACGGCGAATATCTGACGGTTTATGCCGGACTCGACACTCTCGACGTGCGCAAGGGCGACAACGTCAGCGCCGGACAGAGCCTCGGAACAATCCACACCGCCGACGGCGACCACGGCACGCGCCTGCACTTCGAGGTCCGCCACGAAAAAGAAAAACTCGACCCCCGCCAGTGGCTCCGCTGACAGGCGGAAGCAAATTATTTGCACTTATTCCGACGTTAGCATAATATGGATAATAAACCGGCTGTTTCTATCATAATGCCAGCCTTCAATGTCGAAAAGTATATTGAAGAGGCTGTCGCGTCGGTTTCCGCACAGACGTTCACGGATTGGGAACTCATAATTGTCGATGACGGATCGACAGACAGCACCGCAGCCATCGCATCGCGCCTTGCTGCCGCCGACCAGCGTATACGCCTTATGTCCATGCCGTCTCCGTCAGGGAGCGCTTACCAGCCTCGAAAGACAGCCATCATGGCAGCGCGTGCCGATATAGTGTCGCCACTTGATGCGGACGACTGCATTCCTTCTTATTGTATAGGACTCATGATGGAGCAGATGAAGGCAGAAGATGCCGACATCGTCTACCCGACAATGACAGATATGGCTACAGGCAAGGCTATTACACCGACTGAGGACGGAATCGCCGATTCGATATACGCAGGACGGGAGGCCATGAAACTGACTCTGGACGGATGGCGCATCAATTGTAATGGCGGTCTGATACGCCGCGAGCTCTATATGCAGGCGTACAGCGAGTTTGATTCGACGGTACGTTTCGTATTCGCCGATGAGCTGCTCAGCCGACAGCTTCTGTATGCCGCCCGTAGGGTATTTATATCTAAAGCCGAGTATTTCTTCCGCAGGAATCCCGAATCGGTGACTCATCGCCGCTCGGGCCATCTTTTCGATTATATTATAAACGATGTTGAAATCGACAGCTTTGTCAGTGAGCGTTACCCCGACGACCGGGAGGCGCGGGTGCTGGCGCAGCGACAGCTGTTCCACGGCATTTTCAACGCGTACAGGCTGTTGAACCGCTTTTCGTTTTCGGGTGCGGACAGGGACTATGCTCTTGAACTCATCGCCGAGGCAAAGTCGCATGTCGACTGGGACTTCGTCCGTCCGCATGTCAGTCCCCGCTATTACGCTATTCTCCGTAACCGATTGATTCCCACAGCACCCGCTGTGCGATTTGTCGATTTCTACCGTAAACTGAAGAAATGAATCCGCTGATACGACTGAAAAAAATGGTCGGGAGCCTCGGCCGCCGCTATGGAGGCCGTCCCTTTCAGGTTGTCCGTGGCTTTTGCTATGACTCTCTTGCCTTTGCGCGTCAGGTTCATGAGGTAACTTATCTGTGGCGGAAAAAGTTCAAGCCCGGTTCGCAGAACAGCGAATACTGCGCCAAATATTATACGGCCGGAGGCGGTCATGTAGCCAAGGAGGGCATCGTGTGCATATGCGACGGAACCCTCTATCACGGCGGTCCTACCGACCGTATGCGCGGCATTCTCACCACATATCGCGAAGCGCGCCGACGCGGCATCCCTTTCTACATTTCGTGGACAAGTCCCTTCTGTCTCGAGGACTACCTTGAGCCTGCTACCTTCGACTGGAGGATAAAACCCGAAGAACTCTGCCGCAATACGGACGAGGTCTTCCCGCTGATAATCGAGGATGTCCCCAACTCGCACAGCTGGATGCGCCTTAAGGCAGCCCTGCATAATCGCAAGCCGCAGACGCACATCTTTACGAATGGCGACAACGGCATCGGACACTATGCCGGGCTCTATCGCGAGGTTTTCAAGCCCGGCAAGGCTCTGCAGGCCGAGGTCGACAAAAACCTTGAGGCGATAGGCGCCCCATACACCGTCTTCACGTTCCGCTTTCTGCAGCTTTTGGGCGACTTCAAGGACTGGCTTCAGGTGACTCTCAGCCCTGAGGAAGCCGACAGTCTCATTGCCCGTGTCGACGCGGAGTTCCTGCGCCTTGCCGCCGAAGTGCCGGCCGGACAGCGCATACTTGTGACCAGCGACAGCAAGAGATACCTCGACCATGTCCGCGGACTCGACCAGCGAATCTACGTCGTGCCGGGCGATGTGCGCAATGTCGACCTGCTCAAGGAGAAGGCTCCCGACGCTTGGATGAAGACCTTCGTCGACCAGCAGCTCATCATGCGCGCATCGAAGGTCTATCTGATGCGTACAGGCCGGATGTATAAATCCGGATTTCCGCGTTTCGCCGCCGAGGTCGGCGGCGTGCCGTTCGTGGATCATGTTTTCTAAAGCTGTTGTCGGCGATGGTTGATATAGAGAAAGAAAACGGCTATGGCAACATACTGAAGCGCATCTCGGCTTTCGGGGGCGTGCAGGTGTTCAATATCCTGGTCAACCTTGTCCGCGGCAAGTTCGTGGCCATGTTCCTCGGACCGGAGGGCATGGGCATATCGTCGCTGTTCACCTCGTCGACGGCAACCTTGCAGCAGTTTGCGGGTCTCGGTCTCAATCTCGCTCTTGTCAAGGAGATAGCCTCGTGCCGTGACGACCGTTCGCGTCTGGCTACGGTGATGAATGTGGTGCTGAGGCTCATATTGCTGACTTCGCTGCTCGGTGCTGTTGCGTGCGCCTGTCTCTCGCCCTTGCTCAGCAAATGGACATTCGGAACCTACGGCTATACGCTCGGTTTCGTCATCCTGTCGCTGAGCGTCGGCCTGTCGATTGCCGGTTCTGGCTTTCTTGCCATCCTGCAGGGCATGTCGGAAGTGCGGCGGCTGTCGAAGGCATCGCTTGTGGGCAGCCTCACCGGACTGATCTGCGGAGTGCCTCTGTACTATTTCTTCGGAACGCGCGGCATCGTGCCCGCCATGGTCATACTGGCCTTCACGGTTTTCATGTTCTACTATATCTCCTACCGGAAGTCAGTACGGGTGGACAAGGCTGAGCTGTGTGTCGCCGACCGCCGCCCCCTTGCGCGCAAGCTGTTGTCGCTGGGGCTTGTGCTCATGCTCGGCTCTCTGAGCGGAACACTGACCAACTACCTCATCAATGCCTTCATACGCTACATGGGCTCGGTGGAAGTCATCGGTCTTTTCCAGGCGGCAAACTCGGTGACCAATCAGTACGTCGGAGTGGTGTTCAGCGCTCTGGCGCTCGATTATTTCCCGAGGCTTTCGGCAGTATGCAAGGACAGACAGAAGATGTGCGACGTCGTCAACCGCCAGTCGGAAGTTGTGATTCTCATTGTGACGCCGCTTGTACTTCTGCTAATTCTTACCACGCCCCTTGTCATCAGAATACTTCTGACCGACCAATTCCTGATGATTATTCCGCTCATGCGCTGGCTTGGGTTCGGAGTGCTTCTGCAGGCCGTATCTTTCCCTCTCGGCTATATATTCATCGCCAACGACAACCGCAAGGTTTATGTGTGGCTGGAGATTGTGCTTACGAATCTGCTGTGGATAGGTTGCAGCGTGCTGTTCTTCTATCTTTTAGGGCTTATCGGTCTGGGTGTGAGTCTTGTGGTGCGTATGCTCATAGACATCGCTGTCACATATACCGTGTGTCGGCGCACCTATGGATTTGCCTATAGCGCAAGGGTGTGGCGCGTAAACATATTCTGTCTGCTTGCGGCTGCGGCGGGGTTTGCACTGACCATACCGGGCAATACCGCCGGCACGATAGTGCTTTGCGTGCTTACGGCGGCGAGCATAATTGTATCGTTCGTCATTCTGCGCCGCCGTCTGCGCGAGTGATTACCATCCGCCGCTGGCGCCGCCGCCGCCGGTAGAGCCACCGCCGAAGCCACCGCCACCGAAACCACCTCCACCGAATCCGCCTCAGACGAATCAGCCCCGTCGTCCCGAAGCGGCCCCGCCTATTACGGCTGCTGCCAGCAGTGCCGAGTCGTCCTGTTTGCGCGGGATGCGGAAGTTCTCGTCGTGGTCGTAGCCGCAGGCCCGGCAGTGATATTCGCGCACGCCCGTGCCCTCGGACGAAGTGGTCGGGTTGACAAGTATGCGCTGGTTGCGCAGCGAGTAGGCGCGCACATGGCAGCGCGGACATTCCTTGTAGACCGACGAATTGCTGACGTAGGCCTCGATGTCGACTTCGCCGCACTTGGGGCAGAGCCATACATCGTAGTCCACCGAGCCGAGCCTTTCCTCAAGGTCCTGACCGGGGTCGAGGTAATGGTTGTCGGTCTCCTCGTCGAGTTTTTTCATCTTTGTGCCGCAGCGCTTGCATATGCGCGGCGAGTTACGCCAGTACTGCAACAGAAGGACCAGTGGTATCGAGGCCACGAGCGGAAGGCCTATGCCGAGGAAGGTGACGATGAGGAACACAGGGCGATAGCGCACCAGTTTCACGTAGCGTTCGTGGCGGTCGAGACCGCGGGTGGTGAACAGGAGTGCGCACAGCCACAGCAGCATTGCCGCCGCCGCTATCGCGGCGAAAGTAAGATAGACCGAGAAAAACTCGTCGCCGTCCGAAGCTCCGGGAGTGTCGACGTCGCGTTCGCGGCTCATTATCTCGTCAACGGCTTCGGGATTGGTCAGAATACTTTCGATGACTTCCGTGCCGGCCAGAACGCCGGCGTCATAGTCGCCCTCCCTGAATTCGGGGAACATTTTCTCGCGCAGTATGCGGCCGCAGGTAATGTCGGGCAGCACGCCCTCGAGGCCGTAGCCCGGGCGGATGGCGGCCCGGCGTATGTCCTTGGCAATTAGGATGAGCAGGCCGTTGTCCTTGTCGTCCTTGCCGAGTCCCCACAGTTCGAACAGTTCCGTGGCGAAGCCGTCGATGTCGCCGCCCTCGATGTCGTCGACGGCCACTATGACGGCCTCTGCCGACGACGTATGCCTGATGTCGCGCAGCATGGCGTCGAGCCTGGCGACGGTGGCGCCCGACAGGATGCCGTCCGGATTGGACACGAAGCGGGTCGAGTCCTCGACGTGGACGTTCGGAATCTGTTCGGGCGTATAGGTGCGCGCCGTCATGGCGGCGCAGGCTGTGACGAGAAGTGTCACTATTATGGCGAGTCTTTTGGTCATCGTGGAGGTAGGCTGGGGTTTAATTTTGCTAAATTACATAAAATATCCCGCATCGGCAAATCAGTCCAGCATCATGGACATGTAGGGCCGACGTGTAGGCAGCGAGAATATATTGCCCGTGGCCGGCGCGCTGAACAGGATGGCGCACAGCGTTTCGGACGTCACGTCGAGGTCGATGTGCCGCGGCGCGGATTCGCTGCGGGTGCAGGCTCCGTCGCGTATGACATAGACCCCGCTGTTATGCGGCAGCTGGCTGTCGGTGAGCCTGATGCAGTGGTGCAACTGCGGATTGGCGGCGGCGAGGGCGCCAAGGACAGCCTCGGCGTTGACTATGCGGATCATTCCGCGTGGATGCAGGCGAGCCTGCGGTTCATGTCTCGCGGGGCGAAACACGGCTATGGAGCGTTCGCCAACCCGGCGGCGCAGTTCGGCAAGAGCGGCGTCGGCTGCTTCTTCGTTTTCGGCCATAAGACTGCGGACGGTGACGCCGCTGTCGGTTTTTGAGGTATTGTAAAAGGCGAAAAGGAATGCGTTGGCGCCGCCGGGCGTGCGGACGCTGACGACTTCGCCGGTCGATTCCAGCATGAGGTCGTCGTATATGTTTCTGTAGTCTGAATCGGAGTGGATGACGCCGCAGCCGAACTCACGCTCGAGGGCGCGGAGCTGAGCGGCATCAGGTTCGAGTACTTCGGCTCCGTCATCGCGGAAGGCATGTATGGAGGTGTACCGCTCCTCGGCGGCATAGACGCATCCGCTGAAGCCGAAGCGCGAGTAGAACCGGTAGAGAGATTCGTTGGCGGGGATGAGTTCGGCGAAAACCGCGCCGCGTTCGAGCGCGGTTTTCATCGCCTCGAACATCAGCTTCGACGCATATCCTTTGCCGCGGGCCTCGGGGCGTGTGGCCACACAGCTCAGATAGACCGACGGGAGCTCCGCTCCGGCATAGGCGAAGGTGTACGGCTGCATGAACAGGGCGCTCATGGGGCGTCCCGACTCGTTGTGCACCACCACGGCGTCATTGTCGTCGGTGGCCACAGTGCCGAAGAACCAGTTCTGCCACTTTGCCGAATCGTCGAACGAAGTGGCGAATATCTCGCGTAATTGTTTGGCTCGTCCCATAGTTTGCAGATTTATTCGTCCCAGTATGAGCGCAGCGGGTAGCGGTTGGGCCTGAACAGCAGTCGCAGACCCGTCGAGAAGGTGAAGTAGTTCCATATCCAGTTCACCAGCACGACCATACGGTTGCGCATACCCAACAGCGAGATAAGGTGTATGAACATCCAAGCCATCCAGGCGATGCGTCCGTGCAGGTGCATCTTGCCCATGTCGGCTACGGCACGATTGCGCCCGATGGTGGCCATCGAGCCTTTGTCGCGGTATTCGAACGGCTCGCGGCGGTCGGGACGGTTAAGGTTTTCGGCCAGACGGCGTCCCTGCTGTATGGCCACCTGCGCCACCTGCGGATGACCCTTGGGATACTTCTCGCTCATGGCAAGGGAGATGTCGCCGATGGCATAGACGTCGTCGAGACCCTTGACCGCATTGAACTCGTCGACCTCGAAACGTCCGCCGAACGAAGCCTTCACTTCCGTGCCCTCGAGCTTGAAGCCAACGCCAGTGATGCCGGCAGTCCAGATGACGGTGTCGGCACGCAGTGTCGTGCCGTCGGCGAAAGTCACCGTGCGGTCGGCATAGCTCTTCATGGTCTGTCCGAGGCGTATGTCGACCATCAGCTGACGCAGCGCCTCGCAGGCCTTCCCGCTGCTGTCCTCGCTCATGGTGTGCAGCACGCGGTCGGTACCTTCCACAAGTATCACTTTTACATCGTCGGGACTGATGCCCGGATACTCGCGCGGCAGCACGAAACGCTTCATTTCGCCCAGTGCTCCGGCAATTTCGACGCCCGTGGGGCCGCCGCCGACAACAAGGAATGTCAGCAGACTGCGCCTGCGTTCGGGGTCGGAGCACAGCGAAGCGCGCTCCAGACGGTCGAGCACCTCGTTGCGGCACCGTATGGCCTCGGGCGTGCTCTTGAGGGTGAACACATGCTTCTCGAGGTCAGCTATTCCAAAGAAATTGTTGGTCGTTCCGGCGGCGATGACAAGGACATCGTAGTGCAGAGTCTCGAAGCGGGTGCTGACAGTCTTGCAGGCACAGTCGATTGACTTGACCTCGCCCATGTGGAAGGAGCAGCCGCGGTAGCAGCGTCGCGTCACCTCGCGGCGCAGCGGGAACGAAATGCTCGCCGGTTCGAGACCCGACGAGGCCACCTGATAGAAAAGAGGCGGAAAGCTGTGATAGTTGTTGCGGTCAAGGATGACGACATCGTACATCGACTTGTCGACCTTCTTGGCCACGTTCAGTCCGGCGAATCCGCCGCCTATTATCACCAGTTTCTTTTTGTCCATAGATAGAGGAAGTAAAGAGGACAGGACGCCGGAGGGGATGGAGCTCCAGCGTCCGTCTATTCTTTAAAACACACGTGATGGCAAAAAGTTAGAAAGGCCTCAGGCCCGATAGCCCGGGTCAGATGCCGAGGATGTTGCGGATTATCATCCAGGCGACGTAGAGGGCTACGTACAGCCACAGCATCGGAGGGCAGAGCAGGTGGCTCCTTACCCACTGCGACACCTTTCCGCTGCCGGCCGAGGCCACGACTGCCGCGACGAGGTAGGGCAGGCCGACAAGGAGGAAGAAGTTGTAGCGCAGCGCCTCGGCGAAGTGGCCGTGGAGGGCGGCGTGGAAGGCTCGCTGCGCGCCGCACGAGGGGCAGTCGAGGCCCGTAAGCGTTTTGACCATGCATTTGGGCATCCACACCGATTCCATAGGGCTGACCAAGAAGTAGATGCACGCCAATACGGCGAGCACTAAAGCCGAGATGAGTATTTTGCGCGTGCGCGTAGTCATCATGCGTTCATAAAAAGCAACAGAGCCTGCACCGGCAGGCTCTGTGTTGTGTCGTCCTGTGTTCTGCCGAAATCAGAGTCCGGCAGCCAAGAGAATGAAGAAGTAGATGATGCCGAACACCACGGATGCGGCGGCGCTGATGATGGCCCACATCTTGGCTTTGTCGGATGCATCCTTGGCTGCCTGGTA
>JAIDUY010000057.1 GCA_029059965.1 Muribaculaceae bacterium | reverse complement strand
AAGAGACTGTTCTCACAGGCTGTTTTTACAACGGCGCGCAACCTGCTTCTCTCTTTTGATTTATTTTATTACAATGAATCGATTCGCATTACTGACCCTCGGCCTTGCCGCCGCCACTTCGGTGGTGGCGGGGGGCCGCAGCGTCCAGACCCTCAACGACGGCTGGAAGTTCACCAAGGGTGACGGCGTGGCCGATGCCGCCTGGCAGAACGTGCGTGTGCCCCACGACTGGGCCATCTACGGTCCCTTCGACCGTGCCAACGACCTGCAGGAGGTGGCCGTCGAGCAGAACGGCGAGACCACCGCGACAGTCAAGACCGGCCGCACCGCAGGCCTGCCTTTCATCGGCAAGGGAACCTACCGCACCACCTTCGAAGTGCCCGATACCGCAGGACGCACCGTCACCCTCGTGTTCGACGGAGCCATGAGCAACGCCCGTGTCAAGCTCAACGGCACCGAGGTGGCGTTCTGGCCCTACGGCTACAATTCGTTCTATGTAGTCACCGACGGCGTAGTCCGCCCGGGAAGCAACAACCTTGAGGTATCGCTCGAGAACAAGGAGCAGGCTTCGCGCTGGTATCCCGGCGCAGGTCTCTACCGCAATGTACACGTCGTCAATACCGACCGCGTCCACATCCCCGTCTGGGGCACATATGTGACCACTCCCCGTGTGGGCGACGACTACGCTTCGGTGAATCTGCGCATGCGCATCGACGGCGCGCCACGCGGCAGCCGCGTCGACGTAGTGACCGACATCATCGGGCCAGAGGGCTCGACTGTGGCACGAGACAGCTCGGTGTACTATGCTCACGGTCAGGAGTTCGCGCAGAATTTTCTGGTCAACGCCCCCAGGCTCTGGAAGCTTGACGACCCCGAACCCTACACAGCCCGCACACGCCTCTATGTCGACGGTCACGAGACCGACAGCTACGACACCCGTTTCGGCATCCGCACAATCGAGTACATCCCCGAACGCGGATTCTTCCTCAACGGCGAGCCCGCCAAATTCAAGGGCGTCTGCAACCACCACGACCTCGGCGCTCTCGGCGCTGCCGTCAACCGCTCCGCCCTGCGCTATCAGATTGAGCTGCTCAAGCACATGGGCGTCAACGCCATCCGCACCTCGCACAACATGCCCCCCCCCGAACTGGTAGATCTGTGCGACGAGATGGCCATGATGCTGATGATCGAGCCCTTCCACGACTGGAGCTT
>JAIDUY010000056.1 GCA_029059965.1 Muribaculaceae bacterium | reverse complement strand
GTGCCGTGACGCTCGACTCGCTCCGCGTGCGTCCCGACGGGCAGGGCTCGCGCTTTCTGCTTACCGCACGGACAAGAGGGCAGTGCAGTGTCACGGCCAGCCTCTACGCCCCCGACGGCACCGAGGTCTGCAGCCGCGAGGCCGAGTCGGGGCACTTGGATTTCGAACTGCCGGTCGGATCCGAAGCGGAGCTGTGGAGCGAGTTCTCGCCCCGGCTCTACCGTCTTCTGCTGACCTCGGGAGAGGATACCTTGGCAGAGCGGAGTATAGGACTGCGCGACTTCTGCGCCGGGGCCGACGGTCATTTCCAAATCAATGGCCATCCGACATTCCTGCGTGGCCGTCACGACGCCTGCGTATGGCCGCTGACGGCGCATGTGCCCCTCGACATTGAGCCGTGGCGGCGCTATTTCGCCATCGTCCGCTCCTACGGCCTCAATCATGTGCGCTTCCACTCGTGGTGTCCGCCCGAGGCCGCATTCCAGGCAGCCGACGAGGCCGGTGTCTACCTCCAGCCCGAACTGCCAGTGTGGGGAGCCGTCGACGGCTCCGACCCCGCCCTCATGAATTTCCTCCGCGACGAAGGTCTCGCCATCGTGCGCGAGTACTCACACCATCCGTCCTTCGTCATGTTCTCGCTCGGCAACGAGCTGTGGGGCGAGGTCGACAGCATGCGCGAGCTTGCCGATTCGTTCCGCACCGCCGAGCCCGACCTGCTCTATGCCCTGGGCTCCAACATATTCCTCGGGTGGAAAGGCCATCAGCAGGGCGAGGACTTCATGGTGACGTGCCGTGTTGGCGGCGGCGACGGGTTCAGCACCCATGCGCGTGCGTCCTTCTCTTTTGCCGATGCCGACGACGGCGGAATACTGAATCATACACGCCCCAATACCGACAGGGATTTCAGTGGCGCCGTCGCGCTTTCGCCTGTCCCTGTCGTGGGACATGAGACGGGACAGTATCAGATATATCCCAATTTCGCTGAACGTGCCAAATATACGGGAGTACTTCGCCCCGACAATCTCGACGAGTTCCACCGCCGGGTCGATAGCCTCGGCATAGCCGGACGGGCAGACGATTATTTCCGCGCGTCGGGAGCCTGGGCTGTAGAGCTGTACAAGGACGACATCGAGATGAACCTCCGTACCCCCGCCATGGGCGGTTTCCAGCTGCTCGACCTCCAGGACTATCCCGGGCAGGGCACGGCGCTCGTGGGCATACTCGACGCTTTCATGGACTCCAAAAATCTTGTCACGCCTGAACGCTGGCGCGGCTTCTGCTCCGAAGTCGTGCCGATGGCCCGTTTCGGCGACTACTGCCGCCACGCTGGCGACAGCATCGTCATCCGTTCCGCCATTGCAAACTACAGCGGCGCCTCTCTTGCGGGGCAGCGGCTGGATGTCGTAGTCGAGATTCCGGCTAAAGGCAAAATAATATCATTTGCGCTTGACGTCCCCGACGGGGAGGGTCTTCTTGACCTGAGCCCTGTCGCACTTGTGCTGCCTGAATCCGATGCTCCCTATGCCTGCGATATCATTTTAAAAATAGAAGGAACAGACATCTCCAACAGCTATACCGTATGGGCCATGCCAGAAGGCCGTCCCAATCCGGCCGACTATGGCGTCCTCCGCGCCGACAGCCTCGACAGCCGGGCACTCGATGTACTCGCAGCAGGCGGAATCGTGCTCCTCACGCCCGACAGCGCCGCCTGCGCCGAAGCCTCCGTCGGCCCGCTATACCAGACCGACTACTGGAACTACCGCATGTTCCGCACCATCTGCGAGTCGGCCGGACGCCCCGTATCGCCCGGAACCCTCGGCCTCTTCATCGACAGCGTCCACCCCTCGCTTGCCGACTTTCCTACGGACTTTCACGCTGACAGGCAGTGGTTTGGAATCGTGAAAAACTCACGCCCGATTATCATGGACAGCCTTGGAACCGACTTCCGCCCCGTTGTGGAAGTAATCGACAACGTCGAGCGCAACCACCGCCTTGCGCTGCTTGCCGAATTCCGCGTGGGAGAGGGCAGGGTTGTGCTTGCTCCGGTCGACTTCGACAAAGCCTGCGACACCCCCGAAGGCGCAGCCTGGTTCACGTCCATACTGCGCTACATGGTCTCGCCCGCCTTCGAACCCGCGCACCGCATCGACCCCGCAGCGTTGGCCGGGCTACTTCGGGGGCATAGGCGAGCCGAGAGCATGGACCGTCTGGAGAATGTATCATACCATTGACCGGCTCTTATCGGAAAAAAACAGTAAGAGCCGGTTCCCCAATATTTGTTAATGCTGGGGTCGCATATCTCTGAGTGATTTTTGTCTTGTGATGAAGGA
>JAIDUY010000055.1 GCA_029059965.1 Muribaculaceae bacterium | reverse complement strand
GCACCGTGCGGGCAAGCGCGGGAAGCTGGCCGCGATAGTACTCGAGCTGTCGGTGCTGGCCGCCAATGCGGTCGTTTCCTGTATTGAGTATGCCCCGCCCGAGTTCGACGACGCGGCTATACTCGTCGGCCATGCGCCCTATAAGCAGCTCGGCGGCGGCGGTCGGGGTCTTGACGCGGGCGGCGGCGACATAGTCGAGCACCGTCACGTCGCGCTCATGGCCTATGCCGACCACCACCGGCAGCGGGAACTGCGCCACGTTGGCGGCAAGGGCATAGTCGTCGAAGGAGGCGAGGTCGCTCACGGCGCCGCCTCCGCGGATGATGACAACGCAGTCGAACTCATCCTCGCGTGCCGCAATGGCCTCGAGGGCGGAAATGATGCTGCCGGGAGCGCGCTCGCCCTGAAGCACAGCGCCGAAGAGGGTCGTGCTGAAGCGGAAGTGTCCGGGATTGGTGTAGAGATGCTTGATGAAGTCGCCGTAGCCTGCCGCGCCACGCGCCGAGATGACGGCGATGCGCTGCGTCGGCGACGGCCATGCAAGGGTGCGGTTGAGATCGAAGACTCCCTCGGCACGGAGGCGCGCTATGATTTCGTTGCGGCGGCGCACGAGGTCGCCTGCTGTATATTCGGGATTGATGTCGGTGATTACCAGCGACATGCCGTAGACGGGGTGATAGTTCACGTTGACGCGCACCATCACTTTCATATCCGAGGCTATTCGCGCGCCCGTCGCCACGGCGAACATAGGAGCGAGGCGGGCGTAGGTCGACGCCCACATCACGGCGCGGGCCTTGGCCTGCGGCGCACCCGCGCCGTCTTTCTGCAGCAGCTCCATATAGCAGTGTCCGCCCGAGACACGCACGTCGGAGGTCTCGGCTGTGACCCATACGCCGTTGAGGCCTGCGGCTACGGCGAGGGCGTCGGAAATGCGACGGTTAAGCTGAAGCAGGGTCACAGCACCCTGAGGAGTGGTCATGGCGACTTACGGATGTCTATCGTTCTTCGCTGACGGTGGTCCACTTCTTGCCGTCAAAGCGTCGCTTTACGGTCTGCTTCATAGAGGCGACGGCTTCGGGGCGGTCGCTGTCGTGGAAGTATCCTGCTGTGGTATTGGTGAATACGAATACACCCTGCTCCGGCTCGAAGCGTGCCTGGGCGAAGAGCAGGGGCACGTCGGCAGCGCTGACACCGGCGGGAAGGAAATCGGCCTTGCCGACAGGGCTGTTGCGCTGGTTCACCTCGGTCCAGTCGGACACGCGATAGAATCGTATACTACTGTCCGACTGAGGAGTAAGCACGGTCTCGACCACGACGGCAAGGGTATCGCCGCGCAAGGGGAGCACTCCGAACTGAACCGACGACGATGGGCTCATCTCCACCAGGAGCGAGCCTTCGGAACTTTCGGCAATGCGTGAGCCTCCGCCGAGCTCGTTCTCGGTGGGCGTAGGCAGGTTATAGCGATGATAGTCTGCCATATCCATGCGTGCGGCATGGCCGAGCAGAGGCACGATGCCGTCGGGAGCGTCGACAAAAAGCTCAAGGGCCGTACGCGCCGACAGAGGCGCCACGGCAAGGAGCATCAGGGTCAGAACTGCGCTTATCTTCTTCATATTCATGCTTGTTTCATTCGTCGGAAGGCTCGACGTAGACATAGGCTCCAAGTTCGGGAGCCGCACCGCGGGGCAGGCCGTAGCCGTCGGAGGCGGCCTCGGGCAGAGTCAGCGCGGGGTCGGCGGCTCCGATTGCGGGCGACTCGGGCTTGAGGCGGTAGTCGAAGTAGTAGTCCTCGCGCACGGTGTAGTATAGCGGATCTTCGTCCCAGAGGATGTTCAGGAAGTTGTCGTCGTCCTCGCCCTCGCCCTTGATGAGGCAGCGGCGCAGGTAGACGGAAGTATCGGTCAGATCGCCGTGCGAGAATGCGGTACCGTTACCGTAGACAATGCTGTTGGAAATGTCGGCGCTCAGATACGGCAGGCCGGACTCGTCGTCGAGGCCCGTCTCGGGGTCGGCGCTGATGTGGGCGAAGCCGAGCGCGGGGCCGCCGAGCACGGAGTAAAGGTAGTAGTTGGCGAAAGTGCAGTGGTTGAACACGCCGTCGCCGCCCTGAAGATAGACAAGACCCCCGCCGCCTTCGGCGAACTCGCAGCCCACGGCGCGGATGGCGGCATGATAGCTTTCGAGAACGGTATAGGCCGAGTTGCGCAGGCGGCAGTTAAGCAGCCTCAGCATGGGATTCTCACGGTCGGAGGTGCCGTCGCCGTAGACGGTCACACCCTGCACGGTATTCTTTATGTCGACGTGGCTCAGACGGTTATTCACGGAGGTCTCGGTGAAGAATGCGCCCGTCCACTGACGCGACATGATGTCGAACGAAATGTCGCCCACGAGGTTGCCCGTGCGGTCGCCGCTCATGCTTATCCTCTTCTCGGGCGTGCCCTCGGCCACAAGAGTGCCGCGGACAACGAGCATGGCTTTGTCGTGGAAGCAGAGCGTGGCGCCTGGGTCGACGGTGAGGGTGACGCCTGGAGCGACCACGAGCGAGTCGTAGATCTGGTAGGGAATATCTGCTGTCAGACGCGTGTCGGCTTCGAGGGTGACCGCGCGCAGGCGGTGTACGTTCTGGCCGTCGGCACTCAGGATTACGCTGCGTGTGGCACCGTTGGTGGTGAAGTCGAGCGAAGCACGCACGCTCACCGGCGTGGTGGAGGCGTTGGGCGGCAGAGTGGCCTCGACGAAGACGAAGATGGAGTCGCGGCTGCGCACCTCGACGTCGGCGAAGCTGCCCGCACTGATGCCGTCGACATTGACCCGGAAATTGTCGGCACCCTCGCCGCTAAGGCTTATCGAGCTGATATTAATGGATTTGGAATGGGGATTATAGACCAGCATCCGCGATGTCGCCGTAGGTTCGTCTGTGAACACTACACCAAGGTCGAGGGTGTCGGTCGAGAATACGGGCTGGTCGGCGGGCGATGTGGTGAAGCCGTCCTCGATGCAGGAGGCTGCCAGCACGAGGACGCTGAATGTCAGCAGTATGAGTCGCGTGAGTTTGTGTTTCATCGTTTATTGTCGGAGGAGAGATGTCGGCGCGTCCCGTGTCGGAACATACCTTAATATATATAACGGCGCTCGGCTCGGTATATTGCACCGGGGCGCCATCAATGACACCGGCCCGGTGCCTTTCATAGGCATCGGGCCGGGTATGGGATGAGGCTGATTACAGCCGGCTGCTTACTCGAACGAACCCATCTTGAGGTAGTTGACCTCTTCCTGAGTCAGATAGCGCCAGCGTCCGCGAGGCAAGTTCTTCTTTGTGAGGCCTGCGAAGTAGACGCGGTCGAGCTTGGTGACATGGTAGCCGAGGCTCTCGAAGATGCGGCGCACGATGCGGTTGCGGCCCGAGTGGATTTCGATGCCGGCCTGGTTGCGGTCGGTCTCGGTGGCGTAGCTGATGGCGTCGGCGTGGATGGGCCCGTCGTCAAGCTCGATGCCGTCGGCGATGGCCTGCATGTCATCTTCCGAGATGTCGCGGTCGCACCACACGTGGTAGATTTTCTTCTTGACGAATTTGGGATGAGTGAGCTTGGAGGCGAGGTCGCCGTCGTTGGTGAGCAGGAGCACACCGGTTGTGTTGCGGTCAAGACGTCCGACAGGGTAGATGCGTTCGTTGCATGCACCCTTGACGAGGTCGAGCACCGTAGTGCGGCCGTGGGGGTCATCGCTGGTGGTGACGCAGTCCTTGGGCTTGTTGAGCAGGATGTAGCACTTGCTCTGCATCGTCACTACCTTTTCGTCGTATTCGACAACGTCGGAGTGAGTGATTTTGGTGCCGAGTTCGGTGACTACCTGGCCGTTGACCTTCACCAGACCCTGCTGGATGAATTCGTCGGCCTCGCGACGGCTGCAGATGCCGGCGTTGCTCATGTACTTGTTCAGACGAATCTGTTCGTTGGGATCCGGAATCTCGACTTCGTACTCGATGCGCTTGGGACGCGGAGTGAAGCTCTTGCCGCGGCCTGGGAATGTGCCGTTGCTGTTGCCGGGACGGTTATTGTTGTAGGGGCGGTTGTTGCCGTAGGGACGCTGCTGGCCGCCGCCGTTGTTGTTGTACGGACGGTTGTTGTACGGACGCTGCTGACCGCCGCCATTATTGTTGTAAGGGCGGTTGTTGTTGTACGGACGCTGCTGGACGCAGTTATTGTTGTAATGGCGGTTGTTGCAGGAGAGCAGCAGCTGACCGTGGTGAGGGGAGGGGTGTTTGTGTGTG
>JAIDUY010000545.1:737-6749 GCA_029059965.1 Muribaculaceae bacterium | reverse complement strand
TAGACAGTATAAGACCTATAAATTCTGTTTCCACCCGCAAAGTTAACAAAATTTCCCAAGCATCGAAAAGGCCCCGCTTCCTGTGGAGGAAGCGGGGCCCTTGACGCTACGCCAGATGGCGACGGCTTACTTGCGAACGGCGCTGTGGCAGAATACAGCGTTGATCGAGCCTACACCCGTGTCGAAACTTGCGCGGGAGGTGCCGTCGTTCTTGTAAAGGCGGGCGTAGCAGGGATCGCTGTAGAGCGCCCAACCGCTGGAACCCATATGGTACGAAAGAATGAGTATGTCGCCGCTGACGGGGTCGACGGTGATGTCCGACGGACTCTCGACGCCTTCGGCAACCATGTCGCGCACCTTGTTGCCAAGCATGTTGTAGACGGTGTAGCTCACAGTCTCGGAGCCGCTGGGCGCGTCGATGACGTAGAGCTCGTTACCACGGATGTCCATCAGTGTGCCGGGGCATACGTCGGTGACGGTGGTGCCGTTGATTTTCTTCACTGTGGCCGGAATGTCGGAATAGTTGCCCATGGCGATGACGAACACATCGGTGCCGTTGCTGACAACCTTGGTGGGATTCAGGCCTGCCTGAATCTTGCGCTCGGTCCAGAAGTCGAGGTCAACGAGGCTGAGCGAGCAGTTCCCGTAGCTGTTCTCCCAGTTCATGCCGTCGGAGTTGGCGCAGTAGAGCGTGCTGCCGGCAATGGCGATTTCCTCGGGATTGGGGCCGACTTCGATGCTGCGGTCGATGCTCATGGAAATGGTGTCGATACTTGCCACGTGGCCGGAGTACATCGACACGTACACCTTGCCGTCCTTGGCCGCGAAAGCGCGAGGCTCGGTCATGGGAGCTTCGGGCTTGATGCTCTTGATGATGCGGAGGCTGTTGGCGTCGACTACCCAGATAAGGTTCGAGGCCGTCACGGCGATATACATCTTGCTGCCGTGGATGATGGCGCTCTGAGGAGTGTCGCCGATAGAAGTACCTGCATTGGCGGCGGCGAAGGCGTCGAGTACGGAAGTACCGTCCTCAATGTTGTAGGAGGTGATGCCGCCGGGCACGTTACCGGTCTGGACACCGTTGTTCACTACATAGACGCCGGTGGTGAAATCGACGAAATCGCCGCCGTTGGGTTCATCGTCGCTGCAGGAGGCCGCCGTGGTGAGCGCGGCGGCAAACATTGCGGCATAGACAATCTTATTCATTTTCATGTTGCTTATTGTGTTATGATGTTGGTTTGTATTTGGTTCAGATGTCGAATGTCAGTCCGGCCATCCATGCGCGTCCCGGCATGGGATAGCGGGAGATGACCTCGTAGCGGGTGTTGAGGATGTTGGTCACATCGAGCCTTGCCTTGAGGCGGCAGCGGCCTATGCTGAAGTTGCGGAACACCCCTGCGCCGCAGTCGGCATAGCCGCCGATGCGCGACATCGGCAGGTTGCTGTTGGTGCCGTAGCGTTCGGAGACAGCCGTGACATGGACCACGGCGCATACCCACGGATTCTCCCACGTCAGCGAGGCGCTGCCGCTGTGCTCGGGCGTGTAGGCCACCTGCTTGTTGTAGTCCGGGTCGGACGGACTCGTGCGCGGCTGCACGCGCTGATAGCTGTAGTTGGCCGCAAACAGCAGGTTCTGGCGCCTGTCGATGGCATAGCTGATGTCGGCGGTGAAGTCCACGCCCAAAGAGCGCACGCGCCCTACGTTGACCATACTCCAGATGAACATATTCTTCGGAATGGCCACTATGCGGTCCTTGACCCTGTTGCAGTACACGTCGGCCGTAAGGGCCACAAGCGGGAAACGGCGACCACGTCCGGCCTGCCATGTCAGGCCGATGTTGAACTGGTCGGTGGTCTCGGGGCGCAGCGTCGGCGAACCGGTGGTGCCATAGTAGAGGTCGGCGAAGGTAGGCATACGGAATATGTTCTTGTACGACAGGCGCAGGAACAGAAGCCGGTCGGCGAGCAGGCGCACCGACACGTTGGCCGACGGCGAAAGGCGCGACACATCGCGCCCCGCATCGCCTCCGCGGGCCGAATTGGAGTAGAAACTGCCTATCAGGCGCGCCCCCGCCAGAACCCGGCCGCTGCGGAAAGTGGCCGCGCCCATCACCAGCACCGAATGACGGCGCGGCTGTGGCTGACGGCGGTTGGAGCTGAGGTTGCTGAAGCTGTAGTCGGCCGACACGTCCACAGCCCAGCGGCTGTCGGGACGGTACAGCATCGAGGCCGTGGCATAGGCCTGGCGCTGTATATAGCGGTCGTCGAGCTCTCCGCCGGGATAGGACGCCCCGCGGTCGCGGTAGCGCGAGGCATCGAAGCTGAACTTGGCCGCTGCCTGCCAGCGCAGCACGCCCCCGCCGGCACTGCGCCAGCGCGCCTGTCCGAAGAAGTTGCGTTCCAGCAGCCTCTCGTTGCTCTCGGGGTTATAGAGCGTCACTGCGCCGGGCAGCTGACGGTAGTCATGGTTATACTGTACACGGGCGGAGAATTCCGACCCGTCGTCGCCCGTGCGGCCGAAAGTGGCATCGGCGCGTCCGGCGTTCATGAGGCTGTTGAGTCGACGCCCCTCGGTGACGGTCGAGCCGTTGACAATTCTGAACGGATAGTCGTTCGAGGCATGGCGGTAGTCGGCGCTCACGGCGGCGTTCCAGCCGTCGCCGAAACGTCGCGAGGCGCGCACGTACGGACTGATTGTTCCGAAGCTTCCACCCCGTACCCGCAAGCGTATATCATAGGGGGCGCGAGGGTTCGACGAGGGGGTCGCGGAGGATAATCGAAGGGTCGCGGCGGACGCGGCGGCGGTTGCGCTCGTGAATATGTCGCTGTCGTCGCCTATGGTAAGGCTCAGATTCTCAAGATTTTCCACCGCAAAGCGGCTCATGTCGACAAATCCGTTCTGATTGTCGGTCACAGGCAGCCCGTCGACCAGCACAGCTGTATGATTTGCTCCTAATCCGCGGACACTCACCGTTTTAAGCCCGCCTGCACCACCATAGTCACGGAGGTTCACCCCCGGCAGACGATGCAAGGCGTCGGCCATGTCGGTCACGCCCCTAATCTCCATCAGCTCAGACGATAAGGAGTAGACGGGCACTGTCGCGCTCACCTCGCGGCGTGTGGCATTTCCAAGCACTTCGAGGCCTGCGAGTGCCTGCACGGCGAGGCTGTCGGAATCTTGCTCCGACGCTGACGCACAGATAGTTGGAAATCCCGTTGCGAATACGGACAGAATGAGCGACGCCCGTAGTGCAAGCTGCTGCAATAAGCTCATAAACAGTATGTTTCTCCCCGCTATCCACGGCAGGGACGGATGGAACATAGCGCAAAGGCAGGTCTTCGGACTCATTCCGTCGCCTCTCCGACGCCTTCCCGGAATTGCTCATTTCCAGTGGCTTATGTCGGCGGCGAGATGCTTTCGCACCCGGAAAATACCGCAGCGGGACTGTCGGGGACTCTCACCCCGTTCCCTCTTTCGCGGACCGCTCGGCGGTCCGGCCAATGTACTGCAAAGTTAAGAAATATTCAGAAACTACACAACTATTTGCTCGCCCTTCTGTACAGAATCACGGCGATGACGGTGTAGACTATGTTCGGAATCCACATGGCCACCATTGGCGACGTCAGGCCCGATATGGCGAAGGTCTGGGTGATGGTCATAAAGAGTATGTAACTGAAACTCAACACAAGACCTATGCCGATGTTGAGCCCCATGCCTCCCTTGACCTTGCGCACCGACAGCGTCATGCCGATGACGGTAAGGATGAATGCCGCCGCCGTCATTGCTATGCGCCGGTGGCTCTCGACCTCGAAGCTCTTTATGTTGGCCACGCCGCGGCTGCGCTGGCGCTCGATATAGGCGTCGAGCTCCGGCGAGGTCATCTTCTCGTGGTCGACTTCGGAGATGAGGAAATCGCGTGGTTCAAAGGCGATTGAGGTGTCGCGCTCGCGTCCGCGCGTAATAATCTCGCGGTCGCCCGTGAAGTCGCGGCGGGTGTAGTCGAACAGGTGCCAGTTGTAGAGCGTGTCCCAGCGCACGCTCATGGCCGTCAGACGCGATGTCAGGCGCTTCTCGTCGTCGAAAGTGTCGAGGGCGAAGCGACGTCCTGTCCGCGAGTTGCTCTCGTAGGAACTCATATAGGCAATCTGCCCCGGCGCCACCATCAGCATCACGTTGGCACCGTAGTCCACGCTCTTGTTTTTGACGTAAGTATTGGTATATGCTATACGTTTGACATTTGCCGGAGGGATGACGTAGGCGCTGAGCACGAAGGTCACAGCCGCGATTATGGCGGCCGAAATCATGTACGGACGCATCAGTCGCTTGAAGCTCATGCCCGTAGAGAACATGGCGATGAACTCGCTGTTGCCCGCCAGCTTGCTGGTGAAGAAGATGACGGCAATGAATGTGAACAGCGGCGAGAACTGATTGGCGAAGTAGGGAAGGAAATTGACGAAGTAGTCCATCACCGTGGCTCTCAGGGGCGCCTTCAGGAAGGCGTCGAGCTTCTCGTTGATGTCGAACACAATCACAATCGCCAGCAGCAGAATGATGGCGAAGACGTAAGTTCCCAGGAACTTGCGGATTATGTATCGGTCGAGAATCTTGAACACGGCGTCGGGTATTTTCTCAGAGGCGGCGGCCCAGACGTTCGACCATGCCGCGCTTCCACACGGGGAAGTCGCCGGCGATGATGTGCTTGCGGGCCTCGCCGACAAGCCAGAGATAGAACGCGAGATTGTGGATGGAGGCTATCTGCATGCCCAACAGCTCGTTGGCGACGAACAGATGGCGCACATATGCCTTGCTGTAAACGCGGTCGACTACCGAGGGCCCGTCTTCCTGAAGCGGTGAGAAGTCGTTGGCCCACTTGGCGTTGCGCATGTTCATGGTGCCGTCGGGCGTAAAGAGCAGGCCGTTGCGTCCGTTGCGCGTCGGCATGACGCAGTCCATCATGTCCACGCCGCGGTCGATGGCCTCGAGGATGTTTACGGGTGTGCCGACGCCCATCAGATAGCGCGGACGGTCGGCGGGGAGCACCTCGTTGACCACCTCTATCATGTCGTACATCACCTCGGCGGGTTCACCCACGGCCAGACCGCCGATGGCGTAGCCGTCGGCGCCGAGCTGTGTGGCATGGTCGGCAGCCTCGCGGCGCAGGTCGGGATAGGTACAACCCTGCACGATAGGGAAGTAGCTCTGATAGTGCCCGTAGCGGGGCTCTGTAGCGCGATAGTGCTTCCAGCCGCGTTCGAGCCAGCGCTTGGTCAGGTCGAGCGAGCGGCGCGTATAGGCACGGTCGGAGGTGCCGGGAGCGCATTCGTCCAGGGCCATCATGATGTCGGAGCCTATGGTGCGCTGTATATCCACCACATTCTCAGGCGTGAAGAGGTGCTTGGAGCCGTCGATGTGGCTGCGGAAATGCGCGCCCTCCTCAGTGAGCTTGCGGTTGGAGGCAAGCGAGAACACCTGGAAGCCGCCGCTGTCGGTCAGAATCGGACGTTCCCAGCCGTTGAACTTGTGCAGGCCACCGGCGGCCTCGATGACGCCCATGCCGGGGCGGAGATAGAGGTGATAGGTATTGCCGAGTATAATCTGCGCCTTGATGTCGTCGCGCAGCTCGGACATGTGCACGCCCTTGACCGTACCCGCCGTACCGACGGGCATGAAAATCGGCGTGGCGATGACGCCATGGTCGGTGGTGACCGTGGCGGCACGCGCCGCCGTTCCGGGGCAGGTGGCTTCTACGTTGAATGTCATCAGAATAACTTGTCGGGATATTCACCCTCGGCGTGCAGGCGTGCCAGATTCCGCACCACGCTGTCGCGGTCCTCGGGGTATGTCACGCCGAACCAGCGGCTGTGTGTGGTGAGCACGTCGACGGTGGCCTCGCCGTTCTTGACCAGCTTGTCCACCACCGAGGGGATGAAGAACTCGCTCTTGGGAGCGCGTATATATTTATTAAGGAAACGCACGAACTCGCGGCGGCTGTAGTCGAAGTAGTCCGGAGT
>JAIDUY010000545.1:0-727 GCA_029059965.1 Muribaculaceae bacterium | reverse complement strand
GTCCGGAGTGAAGCCCCAGAGATTCATCGACACGGGCACGTCGGCCTCGAGAGCACCCTTGGCGCCGGCGGCGTCGGTGAACTCAATGCCTCCGTCGGGAGTGTAGGAGATGGCGGTGCGCTCCACCACGTCGGTGAGCTTGCCGGTGCTGTCGACGGTGCATACGCCACGGCTCACCGAGCCGTTTTCGGTCATGGTGTTGCCCAGGCGGAAGGCCACCATGCAGTAGCGGCCCTTGCTGTCGTCGGCGAGGGCGGAGAGGTATCCGGCCATCACCTCGAAGGCGTCGCGGCCATAGAAATCGTCGGCATTGATGACGGCGAAAGGCTCTGCGATAGCATCGGCGCCCATCATCACGGCATGGTTGGTGCCCCAGGGCTTGGTGCGGCCGTCGGGCACCTCGAAGCCCTCGGGAAGGGCGTCCACGCTCTGGAACACAACTTCCACGGGCACATGACCCTCGTATTTGGAAAGAACTTTCTCGCGGAAGGCCTCCTCGAAATCATGACGAATCACGAACACCACCTTGCCGAAGCCGGCGCGGAGGGCATCGTAAATCGAGTAGTCCATAATGGTCTGGCCCTGGGGGCCAACGCCGTCGAGCTGTTTGAGGCCGCCATAGCGGCTGCCCATACCTGCGGCGAGAACGAAGAGGGTCGGTTTCATCTTGTCGTCTGTTAGGGACGCGCATTGATTTTGGTTATGTCAGACCCGGCGCGTCCGGCTG
>JAIDUY010000544.1 GCA_029059965.1 Muribaculaceae bacterium | reverse complement strand
AAATTGCGCTTACTGTTCATCGTTGCTGTTGTTTTCGGCGGGCGGGTCGCTGACGACGACATCGACCAGTTCGGCGGCGATGCTGTCGGCTTGGGCTTCGGGAGCCTCGACAGGCCGTACCTTCATTCCGTGGTGCAGTTTATGGTATCCTTCGACGACAAGCTGCTCGCCGGCGTCGAGGCCGCGCTCCACGATGACGTTGTTGCCGTACTCGGGGCCGGTCTCCACGAAGCGTCGTTCGACGATGCTGTCGGGGCGGACAATGTAGACGTAGGCGCCGCCGCGCTCGATTTCGAGGGCGCGCGACGGAACCGTCACGGCATCCTCGACAACGTCCATGAGCACGCGCACTCGGGTGAACTCGCCCGGCAGAAGCACGTGGTCGGGATTGGGCATCTCGGCGCGGACGCTGAATGTTCCGGTGGTGGGGTCGACCTGCGGGCTGGCGAAGTCGACGAGGCCGCGGCAGGGATAGACCGAGCCGTCGGCGAGGGTCACCGTCACGTAGGGGTCCCACTCGCGGTCGGCGTCGCGGTGGCCGAGGTTGACGTTGCGGTTTTTGCTGCGCAGATAGTCGAGGGCGGTCATGGAGAAGTCCACCAGCACGGTGTCACTCTTGACCACCGTCGCCAGCAGGCTCTTGTTCGACGGGCCCACAAGGGTGCCGATGTCGGCCGAACGTTCGGAGATGTAGCCCGAGATGGGGCTCTGCACGTTGGTGTAGCTCAGGGTGAGCTCGGCCTGGGTGAGGTCGGCCTCGGCAACGAGGGCTTCGGCGCGGGCAGTCTCGCAGGCAGCCTCGGCGTTGTCAAGGTCGAGCTGCGAGGCGGCGTTCTGCTCGTAGAGGGGGCGGATGCGGGCAAGGTCGCGCTCGGCCTTCTGAGCGGCGGCGCGTGCCTTGTTGAGCTGGGCGCGCGCTTTCTCGGCGCGTGCGCGGTAGACCTGCGGGTCGATAACGAAGAGCGTCTGACCCTTGGGTACATAGGTGCCTTCCTCGAAGAGGATGCGCTGGAGGTAGCCCTCGACACGGGCGCGCACCTCGACGAACTGCTGGGCGCGGATGCGGCCCACATATTCGCCGTAGATGTTGACGTCGCTTGTGCGCACATCCTCCACCTCCACTACGGGAAGCTCGGTGACGTGCTGGCGCGGACGCAGAGCGAGCCATAGAACAATGCCTGCGACGGCAAGCACCGCCACAGCCAGTATAATGAGTTTGCGGACATTGTGCCGTTTGGTTTGGGTAGCCATATCTTTATGATGAATTAGTTTCGAAGTTTGCGTAACGGATGAAATGTGGCTTTACACTGAATAGAACGCTACGTCCCGTGCTATTGTTCGGTATTTCCGGAGGTGATGCGGCTCCGGGCGTTTATGTCGGTCATATAGAGTATGATTGGCGCAAAATTAGTTTTTTTCGGCCGGATAGCCAAAAAAGAGCCCCGGAATGTGACAAAAATATGACAAAAGCCCCAAATATGCCCCCGAATAACGCCCTTGGTCGCGGTCAGACGGCCGGTCGATTTGCGTAAATGGATTATAATACTTTATTTTGCGCAATAAGCCAAAAATGTCACATGTCATTTACGCCTCTTAAAACCATAATATTACTTATTCTTCTGACGCTCTTGTCGCCGGCGGCATTGTCGGCGCGTCAGTTTGGCAGCGACAATCTGGTTGCCGACCTGCGTGTGGTCGACTGCGAGCTGCAGGCTCGCGACGGCGAACTGAAGTCCGTCAAGGTGCGCCGCGAGACCGTGATGTCGGCCGGACGCGTCGACGAGCACGCCGTCCTGATAACCGTCTACGACGAGAACTGTCCCGTCGGCAAGGCCTCGGCTCCCGGCGCCAAGCCTGTCTACAGAGCCGCCGAGACGGGCGAGATTTTCTACAGCGGCGACCGCGTGTGCCTGCTGCCCTTCGAGGTCAAGGCAGGCCGTACGGCCAAGGCCGTTGTGGAACAGACCTATGTGTCGCCCGAATATTTTACCGAAGTCATCCTCGGCAACAGCCACTACGATACGCGAAAGGTGCGCGTGGTGCTTCGCATACCCTCCGAGCTTGCCGGGCGCGTGGCCGTGCGCGGACTGAATCTGCCCGAAGGCGTGCGCCGTGACAGCACAGCCGACAGCCGCGGCAATGTCACCATCACCTACGAGGCCGACAACGTACCGGCCTTTCCGCGCGAGCGCCTCGCCCCTCCCTTCGCGTCGTGCGCCCCGATGATACTTGTCAACGCCTCGTTCGCCGATGTAGGCGGAGTGTTCTCCTATCTTCGCTCGCGTCTTGGCGACGACCCCGACGACCCTGCCCTCGAGACTCTCGCCCGTGAGCTTACAGCCGGCAAGGACAACGACATGGCCCGCATCGACACCATCGCCGCATGGGTGCGCTCCAACATACGCTATGTCGCCATCGAGCACGGCGAGTTCGGCCACCGTCCCGACGCTCCCGGCGCCGTGCTGCAGAAGCGCTACGGCGACTGCAAGGGCGCGGCCAACCTCTTCCGCGCGCTGCGGCGCATGTGGGGCATCGAGGGACGCGTTGTCTGGATAGGCACGCGCGGGCACGTGCCCGCCGACTGGAGCGAGAACCCGTCGCTTTCGGCCGGCAACCATATGATTGCCGCCGCCGTACTGCCCGATACAGTCGTCTTCGTCGACGGCACCTGCACATATGCCCCGCGGGGATACATACCCTATGGCATCGCCGGACGCGAATGTCTGATGGAAGACGGCGAGGGCTACAGGCTGACCCATGTGCCCGAAGGCGACCGCGAGGCCGACGTGCTGACCCACACGGGCCGCTACGCCGTCGACGGCAGCTCCCTGACCGGCAGCGCCCGCTTCGAGTTCGCCGGAGTTTGGCGCACGCTGTTCGAGGAACTTGTCAACGGCGTCACGGCCAGCCGCCGTCCGCAGCTCGTCGCCCGCCTGATAGTCTCGGGACGCAATGATATCGGAGTTTCCGATGCCGTAATGTCTACAGCCGCCACCGACGCTCCGGTGAGCAACCTGAGCGCCACCGTGAGCGACGCATCGGCAGTTCGCGCCGTCGGAGGCCGCCGCAAGCTCTACGTCCAGCCCCGCGTGCTGCGTATGATGATGCCCTCGGCAATCAACGACAACGGCCGCAGCCTGCCCGTCGACGTCGGCACACCCATGAGCGTCCGCACCGACATCGCCGTCGAAATCCCCGAAGGCTATATGCCCTCCGGACTGCCAGTCGACATCGGGATAGACAACGGATGGTTCCGCGGCCGCGTCCGCTACGAGCTTGACAGCGAGGGCGGGGCAGTGCGCTGCTTCGGCGAGCTATACCCGACCCGGCTCACCGGACCCGCCTCCGAGGCCGCGGCATGGAATGTCGCCGTCCGCGAAGTCGAACGCGCAGCAAACACCGCCATAGTGTTCGAGCGCAATCAGTAGCGACATCATTAAAGTAAATGTAAACAGGAAAACAAACGAACAGCAATACATATATGAGTCTTTCAAAAATTCTGCGCATCGCCTTTGTCTGTGCCGCACTTGGCGCCGTGTTGCCCGGCTACGCCGACGGCATCGACAAAGACTTCTTCCGCAAGGCCGCCCGGAAGGCATGGGCACTCGAGAGCGAAGGCATCTTCAACGCTTCCACAGAGATTCCCGATAGTATATCCGCCGGCCAGTCCGGAGTCATAATTGCCCGTCACGACGACCTTATTGGCCGACGCGAGGAGCAGAACACGATGTACAACCAGTACGGTCGCACCAACCGCACAACCCTGCAGCACATCAACCGCGTGATGGTCAAGCTGCTCGACCGCAGTGCCGTTGAGCGTTACAGCGAGTTCGAGTTCGGCGAGTCCGGCGAGAACCGCGAGTACGGCCTCGTGCTTACGCAGGAGGCCAAGACGGCGTTCGGCGCCCGCATCCACAAGCCCGACGGCACGGTCGTCGACGTCAGCCTCGACGGCGCCCTCGAGGTGTCCGACGGCAAGAAAGGCGGCTCCAACAAGAGCTGGCGGCTGGCCGTCCCCGGCCTTGAGCCCGGCGATGTGATAGAGTACTTCTACTACGCCGAGTACATGAACGAGGATGACGACATCGAGAACGTCGACATGAGTTTCGCCAACCGCTATCCCGTGATGCGCCGCCTCATAACCGGCAGTTTCGACCGCGACCTCACCGCCGAGTTCCGCAGCTACAACGGCGACATCGACATCAACCGCAACTTCGGCGCAAACGAGAACACCGTCTGTGTGTCCGTCAGCGACATCCCCGCCGTGAGCTTCGACCGCTTTCTCTTCGAGGAGCGCCAGCTGCCCTTCCTGCGCCTCAACCTGGTGAACAACTATCTCCGTCCCGGCGAGCTGCCCGACTATGCCTCGACGGCGCGGCGCGGGGGCGTCTATCTGAATGTTTCCCGTCCGCAGATATATCACGAAAGCATGGAGTACACCGCCCGTCTGGCCAACCTGCTCCACGATGCACGCCGTCCCGTCAGCTATCTGCCCCAGCGTGCCCTGAAGATGACCAAGGACTACATGCGCGCCCATCCCGAGGCCACACCCCGCGAGATTGCCGACGCCGCCTGCATGGCCCTGCGCTACTGCAACTATGTGGCCAAGGACAACGAGAAGGTAGGCTCCTCGCTGTGGCTTGCCCTGTTCCACAACGCCGTAATGGAGGGTCTCGACGTCTATCCGCGCAGTCAGACCGGCATAGGCTTCGTCAACAGCCGCCTCGAAGTGCCGACCGCCGACATCGCCAAATGGTCGCAGACACACTTCGTGTCCGTCGTCGGCGATACGTGCTACATGCTTCTGCCCGGTTTCACCACCGTTCCCGGCGAGCTCCCCGGCATATTCCAGGGCGAGAAGGGCGCACGCCTCACCGGACAGCTGCGCGACCTCACCCACGGCACCATGCCCGCCGAATTCACCGTGCCCGACCTCAAGTACAGCGGCAACCGCACCTTTGCGGAACTCGTCGTGAGCTTCGACCCCGAAGAACGTACCCGCCTGCACGTCGACCGTCATGTCGTCCTGCGCGGCAGCGCCAAGAGCGTCGGCAAGGAGCTGAACGGACGTCCCGAATGGCTGCGCGAGGCCGAGGACTTCTTCGGCATACCCGAGAACAAGCGCTATGCCGTCAAGGGCTTCGACCCCGCCTCACGCGAGCGTGAGGTGCGCGATGCCCTCCGCGACGAATGCCGGACAGTCAGCGGCTTCCGTCCCGACAGCATCATCTCCTGCGAGATTGTGTCGCGCGGCATCATGCCCGGCAAATCCGACATGGAGTACAATATGAGCTTCAATGCCGACGGCCTTGTCGAGGACCTCGGCGGCGACCTCTCCGTGAATCTCGGACGTCTGTTGGGCAAGGTGGATAAAATAGAGGGCAGCGAGCGCGACCGCCTCCTCGACGCCATGCTCACCACAGCATTCCAGGACATACACAGCCTCAAGCTCAAGGTGCCCGAAGGGTATAAGGTCGACGAGACCTCGCTGGCCGACTTCAACCGCACCATGAACACCCCTATCGGCATTTTCTCGGCGCATGGCGTGGTCAATGCCGAGGGCGACCTCGAAGTGCAGTGCGTGTTCCGCTTCAAGCAGGCGGACATTCCCCTACGCTCCTGGCGTATGATGCTCGACCTTACCGATGCCGCCGCCGATTTTGCCGGCGCAGGCATCATCCTGGTGCCTGAATGACAGCATAAGGCTGATAATTATTCACAATAAAAGCAAAAAGCGCCTATAATTTGTCGTTTTTGTACTGCCGATTGGATTATAATGTTTACCTTTGTGATCGAATACAATCATTATCAGTAAATAAACGATGAATAAAGTTTTTACTCTTGCCGCTGCGGCACTTGCCATATCAGGCATGGTGTCCGCTCAGACTCCGGTCGACGGAGTCTCCGTTAAGAACGGCGTCGAGGACGTACAGCCCACACGAGTGTCGGCCCCTGCGCAGCATCGTGCCCTCTCCGCTACAGCCCGTCCGTTCAAGGCTCCGATTCGTCCCGCCGCCACATCCGCCATCCCCACACCCGCATCCATCCGCGGCGTCCGTCCTGCATCGGCTCCTGCCGCACTTCCCGAAGGCTGCATCCTGCTCGAAAGCTTCGAGGATTGGGATGGCGAAGACGCCCTTTGGCTCCCCGAGGGCTGGACACGCCTCAGCCAGACTGATAGCGAGCTCACCGACGGCCAGCGCTGGGGTGTAAGCTCCGCCAACCCCTTCCTGCCCGCTCCCGCCGACGGTACTGTCTATGCCGGTGTCAGCTTTGCCTCTGTGCCCCAGGACGAGTGGCTTGTCACTCCCGAGCTGACCATAGCCGAAAACCAGCAGCTCAGCTTCTACAACTACATCGACCCCGTCTTCCTGTTCGATATGAACTATGTTGACTGGGACGCATATGAATTTACCGAGAAGCACATCTCGGCCACCCTCAAGGTAATGGTTCAGCCCGAAGGCGGCGAATGGACCGAAGTGTGGGACGCCGCTACCCCCTTCATGGACGTGCCCCTCGCCGAGCTCCTCTACATGACTCCCGAGTCTATGCAGGAGACTTTTGTGAACCTTAACGAATTTGCAGGCAAGAAAGTGCGCATCGCATTCCGCTATGTGGGTACCGACGGCAACACCATGTTCATCGACCTCGTTAGCGTGTCTCTTCCCCGTCTCGATGCCCTGCACTACAGCAACCCCCTGCACACCCTCTACTGGGGTTATGACCGTTCTCCCGGTTGGGCAGGCCTCACCTTACCCGTGGCGCAGTATCCCGTCTACACTCCCATCGTGTGGACCAACGACTCGCCTTATAGCGGAGCCACCTACTTCTGGACATACTGCGACCCCATCACCGCAGCTTGGGTGAACTCCGACGCCGAGGAGCTGAGCGTGACCTATGTGCCCGACTACTCGACTACCACTTCCACCAAGAACAACTTCTTCTATCCCCCCATCCTCAACGGTTCGATGCCCGGCGCCAGCGACGGTACCTATCAGGCGCCTTATCGCTACTTCCAGGCCGGCGGTACAGCCGAAATCTCCCTTACCGACGGCGAATGGACCGGTGGCCTGTTGCCCTTCGAGCATAATGCCGAAGGTCTGACCTTCCTCACCGTCGAGTCCGACTTCGGTGAACTCGACACCCCCATCACCGGCTACAACAAGAACACCGACGCATGGTGGTATGCATATACATTCCCCGGCGAGAACAATCCCGACTACGAGTCCTATGTCGAAGGCTGCCTCAACTTCATCTATCCCGTGCCCGGCGCACCCCTGGTGGTTGATGGCGTCACCGCACTCGCCCGCGGCAAGATGGCTGACGATGCCGAGCTGACCATCTCCATCGTCCCCCTGTCCGAAACCTTCGAACCCCTGTACGACAAGACTCTGGTGACAAAGACCATCACCGGCGCAGACGTCATCGGCTATGACCCCATATTCGACATCGACTTCCTGACCCTGCCCTTCGACTTCGACAGCCCCGTCGCAATCGACGAGACCTATCCCGGATATATGGTGATTCTGAGCGGATACCACAGCGACAAGGTAGAATACTTCGCTCCCATGCAGTCCGAGATACCCAATGCCGACTATCTCTGCTTCGGCTATCTCGTGAAGAAGACCAAGTACGATAGCGACACCCATCGCACGAGCTACTTCCCCCTCGCTTATATCGAAGGCCAGTACGGCGACTGCTACAATGCATTTGCCCTCCATCTGAACGCCCACTACGGCTGGCTCAAGGCCGACACCGAAACTGTCACCGTGCCTGCCGACGGAACTCCCGTATCGGTTGTTCTCGACAGCTACTGGGCAGGCGAGGCTCTCTCGGCTTCGGAACTTCCCGGCGTCAAGGCTGTATTAAGTGGCCGCTACGGCAACACCGTGATGACGCTCAGCCGCGACACCGAGCATCCCGGTGCAGTCGACGGCGCACTGACCGTCAGCGCTCCCGCCGGTCACAGCGTGGTCATCAACGTCCACAGCGACGGCGCAGGCGTAGACAACATCACCGCTCCCTCCGACGCCACCGTCACCGACATCTACACTGTCGCAGGCGTACGTATCGCTCCCGACACCGAGCTCGAACCCGGCGTCTACATGGTACGCTACTCCGACGGCTCCGTCCGCAAGATTCAGAAATAATATTTCCGCACCACGGAATCCACCTCTATGACGGAGGCCATGGAAGCGCCGCATGCCGCGGCAGGCTTCCATGGCCTTCTTTTTGTTCGCCCGACATGGGCATCATCTAACGGGTGAAAGTCCCGAGCGCGCCCCGATAGCGGGAAGCGCATAGTCC
>JAIDUY010000543.1 GCA_029059965.1 Muribaculaceae bacterium | reverse complement strand
GCCTTGACGCGCCGTTCGCGCCGCCGCAGCCTGCGCCGCTCGCGCCGCGAAATCATGCGCTTGTTCTTGATGTTGCGTCCGAAGAAGAAGTAGAGCACAATGCCCGCCACGGGCAGTAAAAGAAGAATCGTAACCCACGCCAGCGATTTGACAGGGTTACGGTTCTCCGAAAGTATCACACCGATGATTATAACCGTCGAACCCACGGCAATCCACAGCAGGGTAGAGTATAGCCACCCCGAGGTCAGCACATTGCCCAGCGACTCAATCATGGTGTATGTGTGGTCCGGCAGGCGGCTCTCAGTTGTCGTCGAAGTTCATCTCGTCGAAACCTTCGGCGTCGAACTCATCTTCGTTGAAGCTCTCCGAGCCGTAGAAGTCCTCGTCGATGTCCTCGGCAGTGGCACCGCCTTTGGCAGCTGCAGGAGTGTAGTCGTCGATATCCACGAACTCCTCCGGAGCCTTGCCCACCGAAAGTGAGCAAATCGGGTCCTTGAGGCTCTTGCCCGGCTCCGACTGTGTCATCTCGATGAAGAATGCGCGTTCGGTCATATAGTCGAAGACGTAGAGCATCTTCTGCCCTTCGTCGTAGATCATGTCGCCAAGTTCGTTCTCATCCATCAGCCACACGTCCTGGTCGGCGTCGGTGTCCATATCCTCGCTGGTGATTTCCTTGGTCTTCTCCCAGTTGCGGTCGCAGATGAAGAACGAGCTCAGCTGGCCCTTGTCGTAGCCCACGCTTTCGCAGATGGCGTTCTTGAGGTCCAGAAAGTTTGCAGTGGCGTCGATTTTGATTTCACGCTTGAAGTTGGCTACTTCGTCCGATACAAGTCTGAATGTGAATATCATATATGTATATCCTTTGTTGCGGTTCTGTTTTACGTTGCGAATATAGTAACAATATCGCCAATCATGCAAATAAAAATGCCGTGTTCGCCGATTTTTTTTTACTGTCCGCCGAATCGGAGCGGCCGGCAATAATTCGGAATGTATCTTTTTCGATTAGTCGGGAACGTAAGTCGGCGTCCTGCCGGACGCTATTCCTGTGGTTGATATAGTCACGGCACACCTCCGCTTTGGCTCCGGTGTACCGTGTTACGATAATTCGGCCTCCTTGCCGGAGGCCACATCGGCGGGTAATAAAAAAAGATGCTGTGCCGGGGTGACGGCACAGCATCTTCTGATGGTAGTCGGTATTGCTTCAGAATACGATTTTGCGGACTTTGGAGCCTTGACGGACAATGTAGATATTGCCGCGTACAGGTTCTGCTACCTTGATGCCGTCGAGTGTGAAGTACTCGACAGTGGCGTCGGCTTCTTCGCTTACGGTGATATTCTCAAGGCCGCTGTGGTCGTTCATGATTCGGAACGAAGATATCGCCTGTGCCTCGGCGGGCAGCTTGGTGAGGTCGAGATAGGCGCGGTTAGGCGTCAGAGTCTGTGCTGAGGCATCGGCATTGGCAGCTAACTTATAGAAGCCGATTGCGCCCTCGCCGTTCACACTGAACACTCGCATGGTGTTGGCATCGTAGGTCGCGCGGCCCGAGCCTCGCTGAGCCTCGCTTGATGGATTTTCAACAGTGACGGCTTTCGTGAAAAGACCATATTCGCCGGTCAGGATGTTGTTTTCGCCAATCTCGGATGCAGCAGCTGCAAGACGTG
>JAIDUY010000542.1 GCA_029059965.1 Muribaculaceae bacterium | reverse complement strand
ACCGTCGACTCCCCCAACCCCGAGAACGCCTCCGCTATGGCAATGGCTATCGCCAAGGGCAAGGAAGTGGGCGCCGACATCGTGATGGCCTCCGACCCCGACGCCGACCGCATCGGCTGCGTAATCCGCGACAACAATGGCGAGTACCAGCTCGTCAACGGCAACCAGATCGTGATGATTCTGCTCAACTACATCATGATTCGCAACCGCGAGCTCGGACGCCTCAAAGGCAACGAATACGTTGTCAAGACCATCGTCACCACCGAGACCATCAAGGCAATCGCCGACAACCAGAAAATCAAGATGTACGACTGCTACACCGGATTCAAGTGGATTGCAGCCGTAATCCGCGACCTCGAAGGCACCGCACGCTACCTCGGCGGCGGCGAAGAGAGCTACGGCTTCCTGGCCGAAGACTTCTGCCGCGACAAGGACTCCGTCAGCGCCATCTCCCTGATGGCCGAAGCTTGCGCATGGGCCAAGGACCGCGGCATGGACTTCAACCAGATGCTTCAGGAAATCTACCTCAAGAACGGCTACAGCCACGAAGAAGGCATCTCCGTGGTACGCACCGGCAAGACCGGCGCCGAGGAAATCCAGAAGATGATGAAGGACTTCCGCGCCAATCCTCCCAAGACCCTCGCCGGCAGCCCCGTAGTTCTGGTCAAGGACTACGCCGACCTCAACGCAACCGACACCGCAACCGGCAAGGTGACCAAGATGGACTTCCCCGCGACATCCAACGTTCTCCAGTTCTTCACCGCCGACGGCACCAAGGTCAGCATCCGTCCTTCGGGCACCGAACCCAAAATCAAGTTCTACCTCGAAGTTCACGACACCATGGCCGCAGCTTCCGACTACGACCGCTGCAACGCCGACGCCGCAACCAAGATTGCAGCCCTGAAGAAAGACCTCGGCATCTAAAGAAACCGCAGGCCGAACGATGTCCGGCCTAACCATACTCCACGAGGGAACGGCTGTCGCACGACCGCCGTTCCCTCATTGTTTCAAAGCATGGATTGAAAAGATACAACAAGACTGAAAGCCCGAAAAAGATGAAACAATTCTGCCTGCTGCTGACATTGATATGCCTGTCAGTATCCGCCTATGCCCGCGAACCCCGCACCGTCGACTTTGCCATAGTCGAGGGCGATACCCTGCGGATGGATGTATATATGCCGGACGACACCGCATCTTCCCGTCCGGCCGTCATATTCGCCTTCGGCGGAGCATTCAGAGGCGGAGCGCGCAACGATTCGCAATATACACCTTTCCTTAACTTCCTGGCCGACAACGGCATCGTGGCCATCTCGACCGACTACTGCACTTCCCTGACCAAGAACCCCGGGCTCCTCAACAGCCCCGAAGGGCTCATCGGCGCGTTTACAGGCGCTGTGACTGACGCCGTTTCGGATTTCCTCGCCGCCACCGGCTACGTCATCGCCAATGCCGACGACTTCGGCATCGACCCTAACAAGATTATCGCATCCGGCTCCAGCGCCGGAGCCATCACAGCCCTTCAGGCCGAGTACACCCTCTGCAACGGCGGAGCCGCGCTATTGCCCGACGGCTTCGGATATGCAGGCGTGATAAGCTTTGCCGGAGCCATACTCAGTCCCGGCGGACTGACTTGGATGGAAAGGCCGTGCCCGATGCAGCTCTACCACGGCGATTCCGACCACAACGTGCCCTTCGCCACCCTCAGCGTCGGCCCCGCATCTTTCTGCGGCTCGCGCACCATCGCCGAATCCCTGGCCGCCATCGCCGTACCCTGCGAGATGTTCACATT
>JAIDUY010000541.1 GCA_029059965.1 Muribaculaceae bacterium | reverse complement strand
CCTCAGCATCGACTCGCTGGCCGCACGCAGCCTCTACGGCACGTGGAACCGCCCGTTCAGCCATGAATTCACCGTCGCCCAGCTCGAGGACTATTCAAGCCTGCGCTTCACCCTGCCCGGCACCGACACCATACAGGCCGTCGTCGAGCTCCTCAACGGCTCCGACGAGCCCGTGGCGCGTGCGGTCAAAGCGCCCGGCGCACAGACCGTCGACTTCCGCTTCCTCGACCCCGGCACATACTACGCCCGCCTCATCGTCGACTCCAACGCCAACGGACGCTGGGACACCGGCTCCATCGCCGACTCCATCCAGCCCGAGGACGTCTACTACTTTGCCAAAAAGCTGACACTCAAGAAGAACTGGGATATCGAACAGACATGGCTCATAGACGAGCTGCCCGTCGACGCCCAGAAACCATATGCCATAAAGAAAAACAAGCCCAAACTCAAGCGCGGCGAGCAGGCGCCCGTCGAGGAGGAAGAGAGCTGGGAGGACCGTCAGGCCGAAATGGAAGACCCCTTCACGCCCCGTCGCAACAATCGCGGCAACGGCCCCGGCGGCACGCGCCGCAACACCAACACCAACACCTTCGCGCGCTGAGAGAGGGGACTGCCATATCCCTGAGATGATGAAGAATACAGCCATAGCATTGCTGATGACGGGCGCCGTGCTCACGGCCGCAGCCTCGCAGCCGCTCTTGGTAGGACACCGCGGCTGCAACATCGGCGTCGAGAACACCGCCGAAGCCTTCCGCAACGGCATAGCCCGCGGATATACCATGCTCGAGACCGACATCCGCGTCACCGCCGACAGCGCCATCGTGCTCTGCCACGACACCGACACGCGCCGCCTCGGAGGCAGCCTCGAGGTGGCCGACGCCACCCTCGCCCGGCTGCGCGCCGAGCGCCTGACGCAGCGACGCGGCGACTCCACCTACACCGCCACCATCACCACCCTGGGCGAATATCTGACCATATGCCGCGAGGGCGGAGCGCGCCCCGTCATAGAACTCAAGTGGAGCACCGGCATCAACAGCCGCGACTGCTCGCTCATCCCCATGCTCGTCGACAGTATCGACGCCGCCGGCATGCGCGACCGCGCCATCATCCTCACCTCCATGAAGCCCTGCCTCGAATACATACGCGCCAACTACCCCGACATGGAGCTGCAGTTCCTCGGACGCACGGGCTGGACCGACGCCATCGGATGGTGCGACAGCCTGAGGCTGCACCCCGACGTCGCCCACGACTTCCTCACCCCCGAGGCCGTGCGCCGCTGCCACGACGCCGGGCTGAAGGTGAACTGCTGGACGGTCGACCGCGCCGGACTCGCCGACACCCTCACGGCAATGGGAGTGGACTTCATAACCACAAACCGCCTCGAACCGCGACGCTGACGCTCCGCAACGCACCATGTACAAGTCAATCAGGATAATACGCATACTGTTGGCACTGGTCACGATGACGCTGCCCACATGGGCGCTCGTGGCCGGCTACGACAGCGTGTTCCGCAACATGCAGATTCTGACGGCGCTGCTGTCGGGCTCGCTGCTGTGCCTCGTGTTCTGGCTTGTCGCAACCCTCATCTACGGCCGCATCTACTGCTCGGTGGTGTGCCCGCTGGGCACGGCCATGGACTGTATCGCCGCCGCCGAGCGCACCCTGTCGCGCCGCCGCCGCAACTTCCGCTACACGCCGCCCCGCAACGCCGTACGCATAGTTTTCCTTGCCATCGCCGTGCTGATGATACTTGTCGGCGGCCCCATGCTGCCCACCCTGCTCGACCCCTACACCGAGTACGCCCGCATGGTCGAGGAATTCCTCGTCCGTCCCTTCGGACGCAACGCCGACGGCGTGCGCTTCTGCCTGTCGGCCTTCGCCGTGGCCTCATTCATATTGGTGTCGCTGCTCGGATTCTCGTGGAAGCACGGACGCATACTGTGCAACACCGTCTGCCCCGTCGGCACGGTGCTGGCCATGTGCTCGCGCCGCAGCGTATTCCATCCCGACATAAATACCGACAAATGTATCAACTGCGGCGAGTGCGAGCGCGTCTGCAAGGCCGGATGCATCCGCCTGACCGACCATGTGGTCGACATCGACCGCTGCGTCGTCTGCTTCGACTGCATGGCCGTATGCCCCAGCGATGCCATCACCTACCGCCAGGGACGCCACCGCCTCGGAATGCCCATGATGCAGGCCACCTCGGGGCCGCAGAACTTGTCGGCTCCGGCGCAGGACGCCCCACAACAACCCATCAAAGAAACTCAGAACAATGAAACAGTATCTTGACCTGCTGCAGCATATCCTCGACCACGGCGTGGGCAAGGGCGACCGCACCGGAACAGGCACACTCAGCACATTCGGCTATCAGATGCGCTTCGACCTCGAACAGGGATTCCCCCTGCTCACCACCAAGAAGCTGCACCTCAAGTCAATAATCTACGAACTGCTGTGGTTCCTGGCCGGCGACACCAACGTGGCCTACCTGCAGGAGCACGGCGTGCGCATATGGAACGAGTGGGCGCGTCCCGACGGCAGCCTCGGCCCCGTCTACGGCGCACAGTGGCGCTCCTGGCCCGACTACCGCGGCGGCACCATCGACCAGATTGCGCAGGCCGAGAGCACCATACGCCGCGACCCCGACTCGCGCCGCATCATCGTCAGCGCGTGGAACGTCGCCCAGTTGCCCGACATGGCTCTGGCGCCCTGCCACGCCCTGTTCCAGTTCTACGTAGCCGACGGTCGCCTCAGCCTGCAGCTCTACCAGCGCAGCGCCGACTGCTTCCTCGGCGTGCCCTTCAACATCGCCTCCTACGCCCTGCTCACCATGATGATGGCCAAGGTGACCGGACTGCGCCCCGGCGAGTTCGTCCACACCCTCGGCGACGCGCACCTCTACTCCAACCATCTCGAACAGGCCCGCATGCAGATAGCCCGCGAGCCCCGCAGCCTACCCCGCATGACCATTCACGGCGAGCAGCACAGCATATTCGACTTCCGCTACGAGGACTTCGAGCTCAGCGACTACGCCCCCCATCCCCACATCAAAGCCGAAGTTGCCGTATGAACCGCCGACCTGTCGTACATATGATAGTAGCCGTCGACCGCCGCGGAGCAATCGGACGGGGCGGCGACCTGCTCTACCGCCTGCGCGCCGACCTGCGCCGCTTCAAGGCCATCACCACCGGCAACACCATCGTCATGGGACGCCGCACATGGGAGAGCCTGCCCGGCGCCCTGCCCGGACGCCGCAACATCGTGGTGACACGCAACGCCGCCTACCGTGCCGAAGGTGCCGAGACGGCGCCCGACCTCGACACCGCCCTCGCCATGGCCGCACAGGGCCCCGGCGACACCTACATCATCGGCGGAGCGCAGATATATGCCGCAGCAGCCCCCGTGGCCGACGTGCTGGACCTCACCGTAGTGCACGACATCGCACCCGAGCCCGACACCCACCTTGTGCCCGTCGACCTCGACGCCTTCGCCGTCACCGCCATCGAACCCGCCGACACCCTCCCC
>JAIDUY010000540.1:2585-3524 GCA_029059965.1 Muribaculaceae bacterium | reverse complement strand
CGATAAAGTCGCGGTAGTCGGTGGGCGAGCCGTAGGCCTTGTCGGGAGCCATGTAGAAGTTGGTGTTGTAGCCCCAGCTCTGATTGCCGTTGAACTCCATGATGGGCATAAGCTCGATGACGTTCACGCCCAGCGATTTGAGATAGGGAATGCGCTCCATGGCAAGCTTGAGCGTACCGCTGCCCACTGCATGACCGTCGATGCCGGTGAAGTCGCGCAGAAGGAGCTCGTAGACGACGAGATTATCGTGTGCGGGAATGGTGAAGGGAGCCCAGTTATAGTTGTCCATGTCGCCGCGGTATACAGCGAGGAACACGTTCTGAACCTTGTCGCGGGGATAGCGGGGACGGTCGCGCCACGAGTTGTTGAGGACGGTAGCGTTGTCGTTGTAGGGGTCGAGGACGAGATGCGCGTAGGGGTCGGCCACCTTGTAGGTATCGTCGACGATGTAGTAGTACGGCAGCCACTCGTTGTCGGGAAGACCGTTGACGGTAATCCAGAAGTAGCGGTTGCCTTCGTAGTCATGGTAGTTCATGACGTTCTTCTCGAGCATCTGGTAGTCGTCCCACGAGGGCACGAGCATCACCGACTGCTTGCCGGGGGCGGCGAGGCAGAAGGTCACCGAGCCGTCGCTGTTCTTGACGGCACCCATCTTGGGCACGCCGCCGGGATAGGGCGTATTGCCGGAATTGTCGGGATAGGCAATCTGAATGGTCTCGGTGCGGGTTGTGCCGCCTGCGGTAGCCTTGGCCACGACGTTGAATGTGCCCTTGGAGCTGAATGTGTATGCCTTCTCGAGGGTCATGGCGGAGTTTGCCGAGGCAATGGAGGTGCCGTTGACGCTGAGGTCGATGGCTGCGTTCTCGGTGGTGTTGACCGTGAAGGTCATGGTGAAAGTCTCGGAGATGAGACGCAGAGGCGAGTGGCACTCCATCTGCA
>JAIDUY010000540.1:0-2575 GCA_029059965.1 Muribaculaceae bacterium | reverse complement strand
GTGCGGAAGACAATGGCGATGTCGGTCACGCGCTCGGAAGCGTTGGTGATGCCGAAGTAAGTGCGGATGTTGTCGATGTTGAGGGTGTAGGTATTGGCGGCCACGCGGGTCAGACGGTTCTTGGGAGTGTTTGCGGTCTGAGCGTTGCCGGCCTCGGGCCAGGGAGCGACGACATACTTCCAGTCGCCGGTGTTGGAGCTGAGGTTGGTCAGGACGCCGATGTGGGCGTAGACGTCGGTAGCCGACGACAGGTTGGCCAGGCCTTTGTTACCAAGAGGCGAATCGGCGTGATAGGTCAGCACGACGCCGGTGCTGCTCTGCTGCAGCAGTACGGGACTCGTGCTTACAAGCTGTGCGGAAAGCGGAAGTCCGGCAAGGAGCAGGACGACTGCCAACAGTAAGCGTAATTGTTTCATTGATATTAAAGTAAGTAATGATTTTTATGATATACAAAATAAGGTTGGCACATTCGTACAGGGGAACGCGTGCAAATATAGCTAAAAAAGCTCAACGAAGTTGACGGCAAGGCTCAAAGTAGCAAAAATTTATGCAATTTTAGCAAGTTCGGGCTCTGCGGCGGCTCAATAGACCATGACGCTCTTGCGCGAGGCGTCGATTTTGAGCAGAATGAAAAGCAGTATGGTGAATCCCCACAGCGACGAACCGCCGTAGCTGAAGAACGGCAGAGGGATGCCTATGACGGGGCACAGGCCTATGACCATGCCTATGTTGATGCAGAAATGGAAGATGAAGTACGAGGCCACGCAGTAGGCGTAGACGCGTCCGAAAGTCGTGGGCTGGCGCTCGCCGATTTTGATTACCCTGAGGATGAGCCCGAGGAACAGCAGGGTGACGATGGTGGCGCCGACGAAGCCTTCCTCCTCGCCTATGGTGCAGAATATAAAGTCGGTATGCTGCTCGGGCACATACTTCAGTTTGGTCTGTGTGCCGTTGAGGAAGCCCTTGCCGAAGAAACCTCCCGAGCCGATGGCGATTTTGCTCTGATTGACGTTGTAGCCGGCGTCGCGCAGGTCCTCGACCATGCCCAGCACCACCTTGATGCGCATCTGCTGGTGGGGCTGAAGGTGGTCGAAAGCGGCACCGACGCTGAACAGGAAGCCTATGCCGAAGACGGCGGCGGCCACAGCGGCGAAAAGCCTCGGCCTGTGCAGCTTGATGGCCTCGATGCTGATGTAGACGCAGCCGGCGCCGAGGGTACCGAGCATGAGCGGAGTGCCGGGAATGTCCACGCCGCAGAGGGTGACGATATATGCCACAAGGCCTACGCCGAAGAAGCCGAACAGGAGGTTGCGCGCCACCTCGTAGCGGCGGGCATAGACCGCCGTCATGCCGACGGCGACTATCATTGTTATCACCACGACGGAGAACTGACCCGTAGGCATGCCCAGGACGGCGGTCTCGGTGAACTTGATGCCGACCACGAAGATGACCACGGCGAAGAGCGCGGCGAAGAGCACCAGTCCGCTCATACCCTCGCGGTAGAGCACGAAGAAGAGCGCAAGGAAGGTCAGCGCCGAGCCGGTCTCGTTCTGCAGCAGGATAAGCACTACGGGCACAAGGATTATGGCGAGCGCCTTGACGTAGTTCATCGGCTTGGCGTTGAGCACGAAATGATAGGAACTGAACAGCTTGGCCAGCGCAAGAGCCGTGGCAAACTTGGCGAACTCGGCCGGCTGCAGGCTCATCACGCCGAGGTCTATCCACGAGCGCGAGCCCTTGATGTCGTGCGCCACAAAGGGCGTGACTGCCAGCAGGACAAGCAGGACGAAGTATATGGGGTAGGCGTAGGTCTCGTACATTCGGGCGTCCACCAGCAGAATCACCAGACCGACGGCCGTGCCGAGGCCTATCCAGCGCAGCTGCTTGCCCGAGAACTCGGCGCCCGAGAACATCGAGGCCTGGTCGAAGTCGTAGCTTGCGGCATAGATGCTGACCATGCCGGCGAAGACCATGATGAGGTATATGGTCACCGTAGTCCAGTCGAGGTTGCGGAATGTGCTTCCGGCGTCATTTCTTCTTGGGAGCGGCATAAATGATACTTGAGTTCATCATCATCGTCTCCATGGGCTTGCGCTCCGGGGCGATGGTTCCGGTGAGATATTTTTCCATGACGAGCGAACCGATGGGCACGCCATAGGTGGCGCCCCAGCCGCCGTTCTCGACGTAGACGGCCACGGCAATTTTGGGCTCGCGGTAGGGGGCGAATCCCATGAAGGCCGAGTGGTCCCTGCCATGGGGGTTTTGGGCGGTGCCGGTCTTGCCGCACACCTCGATTCCGGGGATGGCGGCGCGGCGGCAGGTGCCGCCGGTGACGGCCATGCGCATACCCTCGGCGATATCCTCGTAGTAGTGGGCCTCGACGGTGGGATAGCGGGGCTGGAGGATGTCGTCCGGCATGACTGTGTCCTGTATGGCCTTGACCACATGGGGAGTTATGAAGTGTCCGCGGTTGGCGATAGTGGCTCCGAGGTTGGCAATCTGCAGTGGCGTGGCCAGAATCTCGCCCTGGCCGATGGCCACCGATATGATTGTGTTGGCGCTCCAGTGGCCTGCG
>JAIDUY010000054.1 GCA_029059965.1 Muribaculaceae bacterium | reverse complement strand
TCCGTCGGCAGCGAGTCGTGCGAGGTATTTTCCATATTAGGTGGATTAAAGGGGTTTGGCGAGTTCGGCAAGGCGTGCGGCGTCGATGAATCCGCGGCGGAAGGCCACTTCCTCAAGCGATGCAATCAGCAGTCCCTGACGTTTCTGTATGGCCTCGACGAAGGCGGAGGCCTCCATGAGGGAGTCGACGGTTCCGGTGTCGAGCCATGCGAAGCCGCGGCCGAACTGGGCGACACGCAGACGGTGCGAGTCGAGGTAATGACGGTTGACGTCGGTTATTTCGAGTTCACCTCTGGCCGACGGCCTGATGGAGGCGGCCACGTCGACGACGTCGTTGGGGTAGAAGTAAAGTCCGACTACGGCCTTGTCGCTCACCGGCTTGGCCGGCTTCTCGACAATGCCGACAGGATTGCCGTCCGCGTCGAGCTCCACGACGCCGTAGCGCGAGGGGTCGTGGACAGGATAGGCGAAGACGGTGGCGAAGTTCTCCGATGCGTTGAGTCTGGCACGGTTCAGCATCTCCGTGAAGCCCTGTCCGTAGAAGATATTGTCGCCCAGTACCAGGCAGACGTCGTCGCGTCCGACGAACTCACGGCCAATGATGAAAGCCTGAGCGAGCCCTTCGGGCTTTGGCTGCTCCGCATAGGACAGCGAGATGCCGAAGCGGCTGCCATCGCCGAGCAGACGCCGGAACGCCGGTAGGTCGTCGGGCGTGGAAATCAGCAGGATGTCGCGTATTCCCGCAAGCATGAGCACCGACAGCGGATAGTAGACCATCGGCTTGTCGTAGACGGGGACCAACTGCTTGCTGACGCCGAGAGTGATGGGGAAGAGTCGCGAGCCGGAGCCACCGGCAAGTATGATGCCTTTCATCGGTTTGAGTACATTTTGGAGTAATAATCGCGATAGTCGCCGTTAACTATGTCGGTGACCCACTTGCGGTTGTCGAGGTACCAGCGTACTGTTTCCTCCAGCCCTTCGGCGAAGTCCACCTGAGGACGCCAGCCGAGGATGCGCATGGCCTTGCGGGCGTCGATGGCATAGCGGCGGTCATGGCCGGGACGGTCGCCGACGTAGGATATGAGCTTGTCGCTCACCTCCTTGTCGCCTGTGGCGCGGGCTACGATGTCTATGATGCTGCGGACGATGTCTATGTTGCGCTTTTCGCTGTATCCTCCGAAGTTATATACCTCGCCGGGAGTGCCGTCGAGGGCTGCGGCGATGATGCCGCGGCTGTGGTCGTCGACATGAATCCAGTCGCGCACGTTGGTGCCCTGTCCGTAGACGGGCAGCATACGGTGTTCGAGAAGGTTGTTGACCATCAGCGGAATGAGTTTCTCGGGGAACTGCATCGGGCCGTAGTTGTTGCTGCACCGTGTCACTACGGCGGGGAATCCGAACGAGCGGTGGTAGGACAGCGCCATCAGGTCGGCGGCGGTTTTCGATGCTGAGTAGGGCGACGACGGGCGCAGGGGCGTGTTTTCGGAGAAGGCTTCGTTGCCGTAGAGATATGCCTTGCGGCCAAGCAGTTCCTCGGTTTCCGCATCGGCCTCGGCGGGAGTCTCGAAGTCGGCCTCAAGGTCGCCGTAGACTTCATCCGTGCCTATCTGGACGAACTTGAGCAGCGAGGCCTTGCTGTTGTCGCCAAGATATTTGCGTGTGCTTTCCATCAGAGCCTGCGCTCCGGCGATGTTGGCGGCGACAAAGGGCGCCGGGTCGTCCACCGAGCGGTCGACGTGGGACTCGGCTGCGAAATTTACTATGTAATGCGGGTCGAAGTCGCTGAGCAGCTTTGCGGTGAGGGCGCTGTCGGCTATGTCGCCGTGGACGAAGTCATCCTTGCCGAGCACTCCTTCGAGGTTGGCGGGATTGCCGGCATAGGTCAACGCATCGAGCACTTTGACACGGGCTCCGGACTCCACGAGCATGCGCACGAAGTTGGCGCCTATGAAACCTGCACCTCCGGCGACGAGGAAGCGTTTGTCTTTCAGTCTGTTCATTGTTGTTGTTCCGGGATGGCGAAATTGGCTATCTGGTCGCGGGCCGTGGCAAGCATACGCTCGAATTTCTCGCGGCGTATGGTGGCGCTGCGCTGCGACAGAATGGCGGTGGAGTAGGCCGCGCAGCGTGATATTTCGTTGCGCAGGGCGGGAGTCAGACGCACATTGGCGTCGCCTCTCGAGCCGACGATGACGAGCTTCGAAGCTCCGGGATGGGAGGCGAGCCACGGTCCGAACTCTCCGATTTCCTCGGGGCTGAAGCTGGCGCTTTCGGAGCCGCGCACGGTGATGACGCGTGCCGGAGAGATGTCGGCGCTTACGCACTGGTCGGCGCCGTCGCAGAGACGCAGGGCGCGGATGCCGATTTTACGGCCCTGCACATTGGCCACGATGTAGAGGTAGCCCTCGTCGCTGACGCGGGCCTGGACGCCCGTAGCGCCCATGACGTGCTCGTCGACGCCGGTGGGCAGCCAGTAGCCGTCCATGCCGGGCGCGGGCGCCGGAACGTGGCGGAACTGCGGCTCAAGTTCCTGCACGGTCATGGTCCACTGCGCGAGTTCGCCGTCCAGAACCTGTATGCTGTCGATGGCGATGCCCTCCATTGCGCGGGCGCGCAGTCCGAGAGCCTCGCGGCGGACCTCGGTCTGCTCGTAGTAGCGGGAGTTGAGGGTGTCGAGGAGCTCGATGGCCTCGGCGTAGCGGCCCTGAGCTATGGCGGCCTCCGATTGGCCGTAGAGGGCGCGGGCGCCGTCGGCGGCGGAATCGCCGCAGGATACGAGAGCCGCGGCTATGATTCCGGCGGCAATGGTTTTAGAGAGTGCGCTGAACATTTTTGACTCCTTTGACGGTTGATATTTTCTTGATTAGCTGGCTCAGAGCCGATGTGTCGCCGATTCCTACGGTAAGGATGCCCCGGAAGAGGCCGTCGTTGGAATCGATGGAAATACTCCGCAAAGATACGGATTTTTCTTTATTAATGATGGATGTTATGTTGGTGACGATGCCGATGTCGTCTTTGCCGACCACGCTGAGGGTAGCCACGAATTGCTCCCCGGCTCGCCCGCTCCAGCGTGTGCGTATGACGCGGTAGGGGTAGCGCTCGCGCAGGTGGGCTGCATTGGGGCAGTCGCGGCGGTGTATCTTGATGACACCCTCCGCCGAGATGAATCCGAACACATCGTCGCCGTAGATGGGATTGCAGCACTTGGCCAGGCGGTAGTTCACGCCCTTGATGTCCTCGCCGATGACGATGACGTCGCCCGAAGCCGCGGCCTCGGCCTCGTCGGGTGACGATGGCATGGTGTAGGTGCTTGCGGATATGTGCGCGCCTCCTTCTTCCGCCTTCCTGTCCGAGGCAAGATAGGCGTCCACGACATCGTTCATCTCGAGTTCTCCGCCACCGAGGGCGGCGAAGAAGCCGATGGCGTCCTTGAAGCCCATGCGGGTGACGGTGCGCGACAGTGTCGCCTCGTCGATTTCCATCTTGCGGTTGCGGAACCGGCGTTCCAGCAGTTCGCGCCCTATGTCGGCCGTGCTGTGCTCATTCTCCTTGAGAACGGAACGTATCTTGTTGCGGGCCTTGGAGGTAACGACGAACGAAAGCCAGTCGCGGTTGGGTTCCTGCTGGGGCGTGGTCAGAATCTCGACGGTGTCGCCCGACTGGAGCCGGTGGTTGATTTTGCGATTGCGGCCTTCGACCCTCGCCCCGACGCAGTGCAGTCCGATGTTGGAGTGTATGTTGAAGGCGAAGTCGAGCACGGTGGCGCCCTGTGGCAGCTTGTAGAGGTCGCCCTTGGGAGTGAAGACAAATACCTCGTGCGAGTAGATGTCCATCTTGAAGTTGCGCATCAGCTGCATGGGGCCGGACTCGGCGGCCTCAAGGATGTCGCGCACGTTGTTCATCCATGCGTCGAGGTTGCTCTCGCTCTTGATACCCTTGTACTTCCAGTGAGCCGCGAGGCCTTTCTCGGCCACGGCGTCCATGCGGCGTGTGCGTATCTGCACCTCCACCCAGCGGTCCTCGGGACCCTTGACGGTGATATGCAGGCTTTCGTAGCCGTTGCTCTTGGGGATGCTTATCCAGTCCTTGAGACGTCCCGGATTGGGAGTGTACATGTCGGTGACGACGGAGTATGCCATCCAGCACTCGCTTTTCTCGCGCTCGGGAGCGCAGTCCACGACGATGCGTATGGCGAAGAGGTCGTAGATTTCCTCGATGGTATTGTGCTGTTTCTTAAGCTTGTTCCAGATGGAATATATGCTCTTGGTG
>JAIDUY010000539.1 GCA_029059965.1 Muribaculaceae bacterium | reverse complement strand
AGGGGCGGCGGGCCGGCATCAAGGTCTATCTCTCCAAGCCGGGCATGCTGCACTCCAAGATGCTGCGGGTGGACGACGAGCTGGTGAGCGTTGGCAGCACGAACTTCGACTTCCGCAGTTTCGACTACAACTTCGAGGCCAATATATTTCTGTACGGGCGCGAGGCGAACGCCGCCGCCGACGAGCTCTTCAAGGCCGACATGGCCGAATGCCGGCGGGTGCAGCCTGGCGAGTGGCGCCACCGTCCGCTGACGCACAAGATAGCCGAGTCGGTGCTCAGGCTGCTGAGTCCTATCCTGTGACGACCCCCCAGAGAGGCGGCTTGTATCCCGCCTCCATGACCTGATTATTAACGAAAGACATCCTAACATATATATGAGTCAGGAAAACAAAGCGCAGCAGCGCGAACGCTTCTGCAACATACTGCGCGCAACAGGGCGCGAGAACATCGACTACGTAATCGAAGACATCGAGGCATTGGGCTTCTTCGAGGCACCGGCTTCGGCACAGGGACACTACTCCTACGCCGGCGGCCTGGTGGACCACTCGCTGAACGTGTACGACGCAGCCATGGCGCTGCGCGAATCGACAGTGGCCGCACGCCCCGACCTTGCCGAGCAGCTGCCAGAGGACTCCATCGCCATCGCGGCGCTGCTGCACGACGTGTGCAAGGCCGACCTCTATGTGGCGGCCAAGCGCAAGAAGAAAAACGAAATCGGCATCTACGAGACGCAGGACATCTACGAAATCCACGACGAGCACTTCCCCATCGGCCACGGCGAGAAGAGCGCCATGATACTGCTGCGCTCGGGTCTCGACATCGGCGAGGACGAGCTTTGCGCCATCCGCTGGCACATGGGACAATGGAATCTTTCGCGCGACGACGAGAAATTCTATCGACAGGCGGGAAAAATTTCGCCCCTTCCTCCGCTGATTCATGCTGCCGACACCGTAGCGAGCGCTCTGCTGGAGCGTCCGGCCTCAAAAATGTGAAGCATCCATGTGGCTGAACCAAGGCACATTGGCTAATTTGGCGAAAATTTCTTTAAAAAAAGTGGCCGAAAAATTTGGTGGGTCCGGATATAAT
>JAIDUY010000538.1 GCA_029059965.1 Muribaculaceae bacterium | reverse complement strand
AATCCATTACCATGGGGCGCATGATGGTGTAGTCGGCGAAATAAGTCATTCCGGCGAGCGAGTAGATGTAGGGCATCAGACGGTAGCGAAGCTTGGTGTATTCTACTATCGACCTGTAGGCGGGATGGTCTTCGGGCGCTATGTTATATACCTCGCGGAAAGGCCACTGACCGTGTGCGCGGAAGAGGGGAGCGAACGCTCCGAACTGATACCAGCGGGTGTTGAGCTCACGCCATTCCCTGAGGTCGGCGTTCTCCATGGCAGTCTCGTTGAAGAGCCTCACTGCATCGACATAACGGTCCTCGACACAGAATCCGCCGATGTCCATAGTCCAGTAGGGTATGCCGCTGACGGCAAAGTTGAGCCCGGCGGCAATCTGCGCCTCCATGTCTTCCCAGCGGGTGGCAATGTCGCCGCTCCATGTGGCAGTGGAATACCTCTGCAGACCGGCGAAGCCCGAGCGGGTGAGCAGGAACACGCGTCTGTCGGGGTCGACCCCGCGCTGACCGTTGTAGATGGCCTCGGCATTCATCAGCGCATAGGCGTTGAAGTACCTGGCCGACGGACCGAGGGCGGTGGGCGTCATCAGGTCCTTGCGGTACTGCATGTCCGTGCAGTCGCGGATATTGGGCTCGCTGGCATCCATCCACCATGCGTCGATGCCGAGGGGCATATAGTGGTCGTTCATCTGGCTCCAGAACAGCTTGCGGGCATCGGGATGGTATGCATCGTAGAACGAGCCGAGATAACCCGGGCCGACCCAGTCCCTGATGCTGTCGCGTATAGCGCCCTGATACATCCAGCCGTTGCGGTCGAACTCCTTGAAGTGCTCGGTTGTGGCATAGAACTTCGGCCATACGGATACCATGACGTGAGCGTTCATGTCGTGTATCGAATCGACCATCTGCGCGGGCTGCGGGAATCTGACGGGGTCGAACTCATGGCTGCCCCAGGCGTTCTCCGGCCAGTGGAGCCAGTCGATGACGATATTGTCCAGAGGGATATTGCGGCGGCGGAATTCAACTACGGTCGACAATACCTCTTCCTGAGTGTTGTATTTCTCGCGGCTCTGCCAGAAGCCCATTGCCCATTTGGGCATGACGGGCGATTTGCCTGTGAGCGTACGGTAGCCTGAAATGACATCGTCCATGTCGTCGCCATAGACAAAGTAATAGTCTATCATATCCTGCATCTCGCCCCACCACGACATCCGCCGTTTCTCGGCCGGGTCGACGGGAGCATGGACGCGCAGGCCGCAGTAGGCGACAGCTCCATTGGGTTCCGATTCTATTTTTAGCGGAACCTTTTCGCCCTTGTCC
>JAIDUY010000537.1 GCA_029059965.1 Muribaculaceae bacterium | reverse complement strand
CGTGAGCCGACTCGGCGGAGCGCCTCCCGGATCCGGCGGCTACGACGAAGGCGGTCAGCTCACCGAGGCCGTGCGCCGCAAGCCCTACTCGGTGGTGCTGTTCGACGAAATCGAGAAGGCCCATCCCGACGTCTTCAACATCCTGCTGCAGGTGCTCGACGACGGTCATCTGACCGACAACAAAGGCCGTAACGTGAACTTCAAGAACACCATCATCATCATGACCTCGAACATGGGTTCAAACGTCATCCGCGAGAATTTCGCCCGTATGACCGACGAAAACAAGGCCGAGACCGTGGAGAAGACCAAGGAGGAAGTTCTCGACATGCTCAAGCAGACCATACGCCCCGAATTCCTCAACCGTATCGACGAAATAATAATGTTCACCCCGCTGAACCGCCGCGAAATCGAGGAAATCGTCGGACTCCAGATAGCGTCCATACAGCGTATGCTCCGCCACAGCTCCGGCTTAGAGCTCACCGTCACCCCCGCCGCCCTGAGCTTCCTGGCCGACGAAGGCTACGACCCCGAATTCGGCGCACGTCCCGTCAAGCGCGCCATACACCGCCTTGTGCTCAACCGGCTCTCCAAGGACATCCTTGCGCAAAAGGTGGATCGCAGCAAGCCCATCGTCATCGACGTGGCCGACGGCGACCTCGTGTTCAAAAACTGACATTCAACTATTATCCCCCCTATAGCCAAAAATGAAAAAGTTACTGTTCCTGCTGCTTGCAGCACTTCCGCTGGCTTTCGTATCGTGCAGCGATGACAACGACCTTCCCGATGTGGACTTCACCCTCACCGTCAGTGGCGCTACCAACGTCGACGGCACCCTCTATGTGGTACAGGGCGAGAATATGGTAATCGAAAGCATTACCGTCACCAACCGCGAGAACGGCAAGGGCGCCATGATCAGCTCCGCCTCCTACTACTGGGACGGCTACTATCTGGGCGCTGCTGTCCAGCCCCCCTACGGTTTCGAAATCGAGACATCCGAGGAGACTCCCGCCGGACGCCACACCCTCGAAATCGTATCGCCCCTGTTCGCCGTCGACAAGACGATGGCAACTGCCGTGCTGGTATATAACGTACAGGTTGTCCCCACTGCCGAGGATATTCCCGAAGGTGGTACCAACACCTTCACCGGCACTCCCACAGTGAGCGATTCTTCCAATTGAATGCGACCTCCTCTATAACGATCGCCCCGGCGCCGGACAGGCCACAAGCCCCCGGCGCCGGGGTTTTTTATCCTCCGATGCCGTGAAAATTTGCCGGAGTCGCGGATTATTACTAATTTTGCAGTTGCATTCATCAAGACTTGAACATTCCCATATATGATAAACCGCAGCCTGATAAGAATCAAAACGGTACAGATTCTTTATTCCTACCTGCTGACGCGAAGCGACTTCAAGCTTGCTCCCGCGCCAATTGCCACCGAAGCCTCGCGCGACCGTCAATTCGCATATTCGGTTTATCTCGACCTCCTCGTACTGCTTCTCAAACTGTCGTCGGTGCCCGTAGGCCCCGACAACGGCATGATGCTTCCCCCCGACCAGGGTCTTAAGAAGAACCGTGTTGCACGTGCCATCGCAGGCGACCCCGCCGTGCGAGCCGCCCTCACCGCCGATTCCTCGCGCATCCGCAAGTTCGACAGCTGCCTCGAGGACCTCGCCGCAGCTCTTGTCGAGACTCCGGTCTACAAGGAGTACAAGCGCAAGCGCAAACTGCGCATGAGCGACGACGTGGCCTTCTGGAACACGGTGATGACCACCGTATTCCGCAAGAACAAGACCGTGGAGCGCGTGCTGCGCCGCGACGAGATGTTCAGCCATGTCGGCTTCGACATGGGCGTCAACCTGCTGGTGCAGACCCTCTCGGGCTTCGACGACACCCGCGCAAGCTACGACAAGGCCCGCGAGGACCTCGACACCAGTCTGCGTCAGGCCTACGACCTCTATCATGCCCTTCTGCTGCTACCAGTCGCCCTGACCGACATACAGCTGCAGCGACAGGAGAAGGCAAAGCAGAAATATCTGCCCACAGAAGAAGACCTGAACCCCAGCACAAGATTTACGGGCAACCTCTTCGTCAAGGCGCTCCGCGAATGCGCCGAGCTCAACGACTATGTCCTCGAGAATCCCGACGCTGACCCCACCGGCTGGCGCGACTTCGACTCGGCCGCAGGTCGTATGCTCGACCTCGTGCTCAGTTCGCAGGCATACGCCGATTACATGGAGACCGAGGCCGGCGACTTCGCCACCGATGCCGCTTTCTGGCGCGACGCCCTCCGCAATATAATCTTCCCCGGCGACGAGCTCGCCGAACTCCTCGAAGCCAAGAGCGTCTACTGGAACGACGACCTGGCTATCATGAGCACATTCGCGCTCAAGACCGTCAAGCGCTCCTACAGCATGCCCGACAAGGACGATGCCGAAGACAACGGCGCCGACCACTACGGACGCATTGTGCTCCTGCCCATGTTCATGAACGAGGCCGACGAGCGCTTCGGAGGCGAACTCTTCGAACTCGTCGTCGACAACCGCGAGAAGTACCGCGCCTACATCGACCGCTTCATCAACCCCGCCGTATGGGACACCGAGCGACTCGCTTTCATGGACATCGTGGTGATGCTCACCGCCATAGCCGAAATGGTGAACTTCCCCACCATTCCCGTGCCGGTGACGATGAACGAGTACATCGAAATCGCCAACGACTACAGCACTCCCAAGAGCGGACAGTTCATCAACGGCATCCTCTTCTCCATCGTGCAGATGCTCAACGACGAGGGAGTAATCAACAAGAAATAATAATCCCCCCTAATACATTAATTATGTTTACTATTCTTTGCGACGCGGCTCCCGCGGCTGCAGCGGCTCCCGAAGGCGGCATCCTTGGCGGCGGCATGGGCAGCATCCTGATGATTGTTGCCATCTTCGTAGTCTTCTACTTCTTCATGATCCGTCCCCAGCAGAAGCGTCAGAAAGAAATCCAGAAAATGCGCGAGTCTCTCGGCAAGGGCGACAAGATTGTCACCGCCGGCGGCATCCACGGCACCATCCGCGAGGTGGGCAGCACCTACTTCGTAGTCGAGGTTACCAACGGCGTTAGCCTGCGTATCGACAAGAACAGTGTCTACGCCAGCGCCGACGACGCCAACGCCTCGATGACCGAGAACAAGTAAGCCGACTACACTTACTCCATAAACAGGGTCGCATGTCGGCACTGCACAATTCCGCACGTCGTGTCTCGGCGGCGCTTCGTTCGCGCCGCGGGCGCGACGCGCTTATGTTTCTGGTCTTCCTCATCATCTCGGCCGTCCTGTGGGGCGTGCTGTCGCTGAACGAGGAGGAGCAGTACGACGTGCGTATGCCCGTGCGCATCACTCATGTGCCGGACTCGGTGACCCTCATTTCGCAGGGCCCCGAGGCGCTGACCGTCAACCTCCGCGCACGCGGCACCCAGCTGCTCAAGATGACAATGGGCAGCGTGCCGACGGTCAACATCGATTTCCGAGTCTACCGCAGCGGCGAGCACATGTTCCTGAGCAACGCCGAGCTCAAGGCGCTCGCCCGCAACAGCACGGGAGGCTCGCAGGTGAGCGTGCTCTATCCCGACTCAATCTCCATTCCCTTCACCACACATCCGGGCATAAAGATTCCTGTGCGCGCCGACGTGCGCGTCACCGCCGGACCCCGCTCGGCGCTGACAGGACGTCCGCGTCTGAGTGTCGACAGCGTCCGCGTGTTCACCATCGGCGGCAGCCTGCCTGCGGGCTTCAACTCCGTCAGGACCGAGGCTCTGCGCCTCGACGACCTCGACGGCCCCGTGACGCGCCGCGTCAAGCTTCTCGGCCCGGCCGGAAGTCGCGTTATTACCGACAGCGTGGACATATATTTCGATGTAGAGCCGCTCATCCGCCAGAGCCGCCGCGGG
>JAIDUY010000536.1 GCA_029059965.1 Muribaculaceae bacterium | reverse complement strand
CGCCGGAATTGAGGGTGGCGTTGACGCCGATGCGCTCCATCAGGAAGGGGTTGGTTGCCGGATTGAAATCGTACTTACAGAAGGGAGGCACCATTTCGTCGGTTATCACGGGGTTCTCGTAGCGCTCGAAGATGCCATTGCCCTCGATAGCGGTGTTCTTGCGGGTCACGAGTTCTTCGTAACGCGACAGGATAAGCTTTTTGCGATATTCGAAATTATTCATGAAATAAGTTGATTATCGTAAATCGTTACAGAAAAGTGTTGTGGAATCGTTATAAAATGCCTTGAAAGACTCCTCGGAGGAATGTCCGGGATAAGGCGCATAGAAGTGTGTCGGTTTGTTGTGCGCGTTGCGCCATACCACTACATAGCTCACGGGGTTCTCGCGGAGCAGGGGCAGAAGGGTCTCCGTCCACCAGTTGTCGACGGGAAGACCCTCGATGCCGGTCTCGGTGAACGCCGCAATCTTGCCGCGTTCGGCTGCGAGGGAGCGCACCAGCGCCAGTTCGGTCGAGACGGTGTTGCGGTAGTTTTCGGTACCGTCAGCACCCCCGAAGTGGTAGATGTCGGCACCGAGGATGTCGACGTACTCGTCGCCGGGATAGCGCTCGAGGTACTTCTCGGCGCTGTCGACACGGTCGGGAGAGTAGGCATAGAGCACGTTGTCGACGCCTTCGCTGTCGAGGACGCTGCGGGTATTGGTCCACAGAGCCTTGTAGTCGTCAATGCTGCAGTGGGGCGCGCCCCAGAAGAACCAGCCGCCGGTATGCTCGTGCCAGGGGCGGAAGATTACGGGAATCTTGTTGCCCTCGGCATCCGTGAGCGAGTTGAAGAAACGGGCCACTGCCGCGAGCTGGCCGCGGAAGGCCGCGTTGGATGTCGAGTCGTTGACAAGACGCGACACAATGGTACTGTCGGACACATTCCAGCTGTCGGCACCGTCGATTGCATTGAAGAGATGCCAGCTGAAAGTATTGACGCCGCCGCGCGCATGCTGCGCGATGACTTCGGCGCGTATACGGTCGAAAGGCACGCTGTCGAGATTGAGCGAGTCACCTTTCTCTAATCCCCCGAGATCCCAGCTCATCACCGCAGGATAGTCGCCGCAAACCTCAGCCACGTCCGAGCGGCCGGAATCGCCGCACCAGGAGTGACCGTAGACGGTATCGTCGTGATGGCCGAACATGGTCTTGCCCTCGGCAGCCGCCGATGCGAGCAGGCTGCGGAGCTGCTCCACGGGAGGCGTCGGGGTATCGGACGCCGTACCCTCGGCAGTCCGGTTGTTTCCGGAGCAGGCCGTCAGCCCGGCGCCGGCTATTATGAACGCTATTGGAAGTATGTTTTTCATTTTACGGTAAAGTCTGCTGTAAGCAAATCGCTGTCGGCACTCGAGGCTCCGACCATGACGATGAAACGTCCGGGCTCGACCACGGGACGCATATCTTCGTCGAGGAAGCGGAGCATGTCGGGTGTGACGGTGAAGGATACGGTGACTGTACGACCGGGAGCAATCGCCACACGGGCGAAGTCCTTGAGTTCCTTGACGGGACGCGTCACCGAGCTGTACTCGTCGCGGATGTAGAGCTGCACGATTTCCTCGCCATCGCGCGTGCCGGTGTTGGTCACGTCGACTGTCACCTTTACGGTGCCGTCGGGAGCTATGACGTCCTTGTCCAGCCGCAGATTGGAATAGGTATAGGTGGTGTACGACAGTCCGAAACCGAAGGGATAGAGAGGGCCCTGCTTCGTCACTACCGCCGGATGGAAATACATCGACGGCTTGTGGTTGTAGTACATAAGGGTCTGCCCTACCCTGCGCGGAATCGTAATGGCGAGCTTTGCCGAGGGGTTGACCTCGCCAAACAGAATCTCGGCTATGGCCCTGCCTCCCTGCATACCCGGTTCCCATGCCTCGATGATGGCGGGAAGGTGCTCCGCCGCCCATTCGACGCCGAGAGGGCGTCCGTTGACGAGGATGAGTATGGTGGGCTTGCCCGAAGCGGCGACCTTCTCGATGAGCTCGTTCTGAAGCCCGACAAGGTCGATGTCGCTGCGGTCGGTGTCCTCGCCGCAGGTGCGTTCGAGCCAGCGGTAGCGCATCATATATTCGCCTGCGACGACGATGTTGAGGTCGGCCTCGCGTGCGGCTTCGGCTGCGCGTTCCACTTTAGCGGAATCCATGTTGCGCGGATCCCAGCCCTGGTCGACAAAGGTGATGTCGGCCTCGGGTGCGACAGCACGGAGTCCGTCGAGGACGGTGACGACATTCTCGCGCTTCTGATGCGCGGACCAATCGCCAAGTATGTTCTCGTCGTCGGCATTTATGCCCGTGAGCATAATCCGGCGGTAACGGCCGTGTTCGAGGGGCAGGATGCCGTCGTTTTTGAGCAGGACAATGGATTTGCGCGCGGCCTCGAGGGCTGTGGCGCGGTGTTCGGGACAGAGGCGCACGTCCATCGTGGTGCTCTCGTCGGCATAGGGATGCTCGAAAAGACCGAGACGGAACTTGGCGGTGAGGATGCGTCGCACCGACTCGTCGATGCGGCTTTCGGGGATGCGGCCCTCGCGCACGAGTTCGACGACGGCGGGAGTCCAGTCCGGTCCGTGCATGTGCATGTCCATTCCGGCCATGATGCTGCGGAAGAAGGCCTCTTTGTCGCTTTCGGCGGCGTGGTGAAGGTCGTGGATGTGTTCAATGTCGTCCCAGTCGCTGACGACGAAACCCCTGAAGTCCCATTCGCCGCGCAGGACATCGGTCATGAGCCGGCGCGAACAGTGGGCGGGAATGCCGTTGACCTCGTTGTGCGAGGTCATCAGCGAGCCCGCTGCGGCCTTCACATTTCTCATATAAACATGTGACGCTGCCGGAGATAAGGGTCGTGT
>JAIDUY010000535.1 GCA_029059965.1 Muribaculaceae bacterium | reverse complement strand
GCCGAAATCAAGGCCTTCCTCGACCAGTACATCATCGGTCAGGACCAGGCCAAGAAATATCTGTCGGTGGCCGTCTACAACCATTACAAGCGTCTCGAACAACCCGCCGACGACAACGACACCGAAATCGAGAAGAGCAATATTATAATGGTAGGGCCGACCGGCACGGGCAAGACCCTCATCGCGCGCACCATTGCCCGTATGCTTGACGTGCCCTTCACCATAGTCGACGCCACGGTGCTGACCCAGGCCGGCTATGTGGGCGAGGACATAGAAAGCCTGCTGACACGCCTGCTCCAGGTGGCCGACTATGATGTCGACAAAGCGCAGCGCGGCATCATCTTCATAGACGAGATAGACAAGATAGCACGCAAGGGCGACAACCCCTCGATTACCCGCGACGTAGGCGGCGAGGGCGTGCAGCAGGGGCTGCTCAAGCTCCTTGAGGGTACTGTGGCCAACGTGCCCCCGCAAGGCGGCCGCAAGCATCCCGAGCAGCCCATGATTGCCGTCGACACCAAGAACATCCTCTTCATCTGCGGAGGAGCTTTCGACGGCATCGAACAGGCCATAGCGCATCGCCTCAACAAGAGCTTCGTGGGCTTCTCCACCGACGAGAAGACACGACGCATCGAGCGTGACAGCTACATGAGCCATGTGGCGCCGCAGGATCTCAAGACATTCGGACTGATTCCCGAAATCATCGGACGTCTGCCTATCCTGACTCACCTGCTGCCGCTCGACCGCGACGCCCTGCGCAAGATTCTCACCGAGCCCAAGAACGCCATCGTGCGACAGTACATCAAGCTGTTCGCCATGGACGGCGTCGAGCTCAGCTTCGAGCCCGACGCGCTCGACTTCATCGTCGACAAGGCCATAGAATTCAAGCTCGGAGCACGAGGCCTGCGTTCCATCGTAGAGACCATAATGATGAATGCGATGTTCGACATCCCATCGTCGGACACCAAAACGTTCAATGTAACAGCCGATTTCTGTGCGAGTCAGCTCGAATCGGCCCATTTCGACGCTGCCGCCGTCTGAAAACGCGGCACGCAAAGAATCTTATTTCCAACCATTCCGGAATCAGCATAAAACAGACAGACATTCTTTCAGTCCTTTCAACCCGTTAGCCCGTCAAATACCATGGCAGCCCAAAGCATAGACCTCAGCGCAGCTCTCAAGCAGCATTTCGGCTTCAACACCTTCAAAGGAAACCAGGAAGCCATCATAAGAAATCTGCTCGACGGCGGCGACACGTTCGTCATCATGCCAACGGGCGGGGGCAAAAGCCTCTGCTACCAGCTGCCAGCGCTGCTGAGCGAAGGAACGGCCATCATCATATCTCCGCTGATAGCTCTGATGAAGAATCAGGTGGATGCCATGCGCAACTTCAGCGAGAACGACAGCATAGCCCACTTCCTGAACTCGTCGCTGACTCGCTCCGCCGTCGATGCCGTCAAGGCCGATGTCGTGGCGGGAAGGACAAAGATGCTCTATGTCGCCCCCGAATCGCTGACAAAGGAAGACAACATTGAATTTCTTAAAACAGTCCGGATTTCCTTCTATGCCGTCGACGAGGCGCACTGTATCTCCGAGTGGGGTCATGACTTCCGCCCGGAATACCGCCGCATCCGTCCGATTATCAACGAAATCGGAACACGACCGGTCATAGCTCTGACCGCCACCGCCACCCCCAAGGTACAGCACGACATACAGAAGAACCTGGGTATGGTGGACGCGGCCGTCTTCAAGAGTTCCTTCAACCGCGCCAACCTCTTCTACGAGGTAAGGCCGAAAACCGCCAACACCGAGCGCGACATCATCCGCTTCATCAAGCAGCGCCCCGGCAAGAGCGGCATCATATACTGCCTCAGCAGGCGCCAGGTCGAGGAAATGGCCGAGTTGCTGCGTGTCAACAATATCCGTGCCCTCGCCTACCATGCGGGCATGGACGGCAACATGCGTTCCGAGAACCAGGATGCTTTCCTGCTGGAGCGTGTGGATGTCATTGTCGCCACCATAGCGTTCGGCATGGGCATCGACAAGCCCGATGTGCGTTTCGTTGTCCATTACGACATACCCAAAAGCCTTGAAGGCTACTATCAGGAGACCGGCCGTGCGGGTCGCGACGGCGGCGAGGGTCATTGCCTCGCCTTCTACTCCCGCAAGGACCTCCATCGTAAAAAAAACTGACGCGGCCGCCGCGTAGCCTCGGGGAGATCTCGGTGGGGGCGGGAGCATTAAAAAAA
>JAIDUY010000534.1 GCA_029059965.1 Muribaculaceae bacterium | reverse complement strand
ACGCTCCTTCATTACAAGACAAAAATCACTCAGAGATATGCGACCCCAGCATTAACAAATATTGGGGAACCGGCTCTTAGCTGTCATATTGTCATTTCGGGCGGGAGCGTTCCTTTGGGGCGGGCCATCTCGACGACCTCGAGGTCGCGTATGTCGCCGGTGTCGAGGGTGAGGAGCACCAGGGTGCGCACCTTGTGCCAGCCCTGCTGTCCGGCCGCTCCGGGATTGACGTGGAGAGTCCGGAGCTCAGGGTCGTACATAACCTTAAGGATGTGTGAGTGTCCGTCGACCATGAGGCGTATGCGCTCGTCGCGCAGCAGCTTCTTCATGCCGGGGCTCCATCGTCCGGGGTAGCCTCCGATGTGTGTCAGGAGGACGCGCACGCCTTCGAGCTCGAAAATCTCAAGTTCGGAGCAGCGCCGCCGCACCATGCCGCAGTCGACGTTTCCGGCGACGGCACGCACGGGGCAGATGGCGGCGAGGCGCTCGACGATGGCATAGTCGCCGATGTCGCCTGCGTGCCATATCTCGTCGCATCCGGCGAAGTATGTGGCGTAGCGGTCGTCCCAGTAGCCGTGGGTGTCGCTCAGGATGCCTATGCGTTTCATTTGAACTGGTCGGCGGAGTCCTTGATTGCGGTGAACATTCGCTCGTCGGCCTCGGTGAGCTCTATGCCGCGGCGAGCCATGACGCGTCGCGCGGTGTCGAAGAATACGCTCAGGGGCACGTCGTTGAAGCCCGAGATGGAGCCGCCGTCGCTGAACGAGGGCACGAAGGCGCGTGGGAAACCGGTCTGATGCACGTTGACGCCGACGCCGATGACAGTTGCGGTGTTGAACATGGTGTTGATGCCGGCCTTGGAGTGGTCGCCCATGATGAGGCCGCAGAACTGGAGTCCGGTGGGGAGGAAGCGCCGCGCGGGATAGTTCCAGAGCTTGATCTGAGTGTAGTTGTTCTTGAGGTTCGAGGCGACGCATCCTGCACCGAGGTTGCACCACTCGCCGATGACGGCATTGCCGAGGAAGCCGTCGTGAGCTTTGTTGGAGTAGGCCTGCATGACGACGTTGTTGAGCTCGCCGCCGACCTTGCACCAGGGACCGATGACGGTGGCGCCGTAGATTTTCGTGCCCATATTGACGACGGCATGGCTGCACACGGCGACGGGTCCGCGCATGAGCGCACCTTCCATCACCTCGGCGTCGCGGCCTATGTATATGGGGCCGGCGGTGACGTTGAGGACGGCGCATTCGACCTTGGCGCCGGGTTCGAGGAAGACGAGCGAGGGGTCGCCGATGACGGTATTGGTCGGGCTCAGGGGCTCGCTGACGCGGCCGCCGGTGATGCGGTCGAAGTCGGCGCTTATGCCTTCGGCGGCCAGCAGGAAGATGTCGTAGGGATGTCGTATACGGGCGAGGGGGGCTTCGTAGCGCACGGGCTCGGCCACGGCGACTCCGCCGCGGGCGGCGACGAAGGCTCCGGCACTGTCGACCATTGTCACGCCAATCCCGAGCGCGGCCACGGCTTCGGCGAGGGCTGCATCGGGGACGACGTCGCCTGCGACCGTGAGGCTGCCGGGGGCGTCGGGGTCGGCGTCCGAGGGGAATTTCTCGCAAAGATAGTCGCGGCAGGGCGCCCAGCGGTAGTTGCCCGGCAGCAGGGCCTGCCATTTGTCGGCTATGGTGTCGATTCCGACGCGTATCGCGCCGACGGGGCGAGTGTATGTCAGCGGAAGCAGGTCGTCGGCCACCGCTGGAATGTCTTTTACAATTATATCCGATGGTTTCATAATTGATGCAAATTTAGTAATTTTGCATCGAAACACAACAGCTTATGAAATTTATCCCCACAGACCTTGCCGGAGTGATTATAATAGAACCGGTACGTCACGGCGACGCGCGCGGCTATTTCTGCGAGACCTTCCGCCGGAGCGACTTCGAGAAAGCCGTCGGCGCCGTCGATTTCGTGCAGGAGAACGAGTCGATGTCGCGTCGCGGCGTGCTTCGCGGCCTGCACTATCAGAGCGGGGCTTCGGCGCAGGCCAAGCTTGTGCGCGTGAGCCGCGGCTCGATCGTCGACGTCGCCGTCGACCTCCGTCGCAGCTCGCCCACCTTCGGGCGCCATATCGCCGTCGAGCTCAGTGCCGCCAACGGGCGGCAGCTGTTCGTGCCCCGCGGCTTCGCCCACGGCTTTGCCGTCCTCGAGGACGACACCGTGTTCCAGTACAAGGTGGACAACTACTACGACCCGTCGTCGGAGCGCTCGGTGAGCCCCTTCGATCCGGCGCTCGGCATCGCCTGGCCCTTAGGCGCCGATGAGGCCATAGTGTCGGACAAGGATGCCTTCGCGCCCATGTTGTGCGAAGCCGAACTGTTCGAATAGGCGGGGCGGTATAACATTTGGGGAGTTATCTTATGCTATTGAGCAGTTTTGAAAAAAAACCGCTCAATTTGTTTTGCCATCGCTCAAAAAAGCCGTACTTTTGGCGTTAGAACATAAAACCGAAAATCCATAATAACCCGAAAACTGACATGAGTTATCTAAAGTTTGATAAGAATCTTCTCATCAACTTGGACCAGTCTTTACCGAAAGAGATGCTGCGCACAAACCAGGCAGGTGCATACCACTGCACCACTCTGGCGGGCTGCAACACCCGCAAGCAGCACGGCCTGCTGGTGATACCCGTCGACAGCTTGGGCGGCAAGAACCACGTTCTGCTGTCCAGCCTGGACGAGACCGTCATCCAGCACGGCGCACCTTTCAACCTCGGCATTCACCGCTACCGCGGCGGTGTGTACAGCCCGAATGGCCACAAGTATATCCGTGAATTTGACTGCGAGGGTGTGCCCCGCATGACCTACCGCGTGGGCGGCGTCATCCTCACCAAAGAGAAAATCTTCATCAGCGAGGAGAACCGCATCCTCATCCGCTACAACCTTGTCGAGGCCCACTCGCCCACAACACTGCGCTTCAAACCCTTCCTGGCCTTCCGTGAGGTGAACAGCCTCTGCGTTGCCAACGACGCTGTCAACCGCGCCATCGAGCCTGTGGCCAACGGCATCGCCACCTGCATGTACAAGGGCTATCCGACCCTCTACATGCAGTTCAACCACAAACCCCAGTGGGTTGACGACCCCAACTGGTACAACGGCATCGAGTACGTCAAGGACATGGAACGCGGCGTGCCCTACACCGAGGACCTCTGGGTGCCGGGCTACTTCGAGATTCCCATCAAGCCGGGCGAACCGGTAATCTTCTCGGCCGGCGTGTCGGAAGTGAACCCCCGCTCGCTCTCCAAGATGTATTCGGCCGAAATCGCGTCGCGCACTCCGCGAAGCAGCTTCTTCAACTGCCTGAAGAACTCGGCCAAGCAGTTCTATATGCGCAAGGGCGGCGAGATGTACCTCATTTCCGGCTTCCCCTGGGGTATCGTGCTTGCACGCAACACTTTCATGTCGCTGCCCGGCCTGACGCTGGCCATCGACCACCGCGCCGACTACGAGGCCATCATGGACACGGCCCTCAAGGCGCTGTTCGACTTCGTCGACAAGGGTGAGG
>JAIDUY010000533.1 GCA_029059965.1 Muribaculaceae bacterium | reverse complement strand
GACAGGTCGTGGGGGTTGATGCGCCAGTAGCCGGAACCCTTGTCGGACCAGTCGGCGAATACGGCGTAGCCGCGGAGGGCGTCGCCACGGGTTGTGGAGGAACCGTTGGTGGCGGTGAAGCCTTCGAAGCCTACCCATGCGGGAGCGGCGTTCTCGTTCATGATTTCGCCTTCGGGATTGAAGACTACGAAGCCGTGAGCCTTGCCCATGCCGAGCACGGTGTAGCCGTAAGCTGCTTCGTTGACGTCGCGGATGATGGCGATACCGCCGGTCATGTTGTCGTTGTTGGTCCATTCGATGGGAGCCTGGTAGGCAACACCTGCGATTTCGCTGTCGAGGGTGCTGTACAGACGTACAAACCAGGTGTAGTTGCCTTCTTCGAGGTCGGCGAGGTCAACTACTACGGAGTTTTCGCCCTTGACTACGTTGGCAACGGGAATGTTGGCAACGATCTGGCCGTTTTCGTCGCGGAGAACAACTTCGCCATCTTCGGCAGCGTTGGTGCTGGTGAAGGTTACCTTGTACTGGTCGTTTTCGAGGGCTTCACCCTTGAGGTTGTAAGCGAAAGCCTTGCGTTCGGCCTTGAAAATACCGGAAACGGTGAGCTTGGGAGCCTTGGTCATGTCCTCGGGATAGAGGGGCTTGAGGGTAACGTCGCCGAGGTCGCACTTGAGGTTGTTGTTTTCGCCGCCACGTTCGAGTTCGAATGTGCCTGCGCCGCTGAAGTTGCCGCCGAGGCTGACAGCCCAGTCGGTGGTGGCAATCTTGTATTCGCCCTTGAGTTCGGGAGCGCTCCAGGTGTAGACTACATAGCCGTCGCCGTTAACTTCGCCGTCGGTAACCATCTTGGTGGCATCGCTGTGACCCCAATCGTTGAGGGTGCCGCGTACGTAGAGTTCGGGAGCGGAGAAGGAAACTTCACCGGCTACGGAAATCTTGTTGTTGGCGAGGTCTACGCTGAGGGTGTAGGTACCGTTGGCGAGAGCGATGTCGGAAGTGTTGCCGGGCTCGAGCTCGAATTCGCCGATAGCGAGAGCATTGCCCTTGACGCCGATAACGCCTGCGTTGAAGTCATCCCATGTGCCCTTGGAGGTGGACATCTTGAGGCCGCCGCCGGTCTGCACGAGGTCGAGGGTGTAGATGCCGTCTTCGCCGAGAACGAATTCTGCGGGTTCAGCGGGATTCCAGCCCTGGAACTGACCTGCGAGGTAGAGGGGCTGAGCGGGTTCAACCTGCTTGGGCAGGGTTACTTCGTACATTGCGGTGAAGGAAATGCCCTTGTTGATTGCGTTGGTGTAGACCTGATAGATCTGAGCGGTATATTCGTCGATTACGCGAGCGAAGAGGCCGCAGCCGTTACCGGTCTTGTCGCCGTAGAACTCGTCGCCTTCAACATAGTTGGTGTGGAAGAGCACGTCGCCGTTCTCGATGTTCCAGATGGCGAAGTTGGAGTTCCAGTTCACGGGACCGAAGTGGTGGATTGCATACTTCACGCCGCCGAGCTCGAATACGTCGAAACCGTTCTGGCCGCGGGTGATGTTGGCAACGCCTTCTGCGTTCTTGGTGTACCAGGTGTTGGGGAGCTGGTCGGCGTTGGGCCAGTTGATGTAAGCTGCTTCGCCGTCTTCAGTGGCATAGCCGATTTCGGCCATGTTGCTGGCGGCGTAGTAGTAGGAATACATCATGTTGTCGGCGTCAATCTGGTCGCGGGGAGCAGCGGGCTGGGCGTAGGCCATGTTGTTGGCTGCTGCGAAACCGGCGTCGTCGGTGGCGTATTCGGGATCCTGAACTTCACCGTTGGCGATGAATACGGGGATAGCGAAAGTTTCGTTCTGGCAAGTGAGATAGAAGACACCGCCTTCTTCGCTGAAGAAGTCGCCTACCGCGCGACCCTGGAGGTCGGAACGGCCGCCTGCGAATGCGGAGCTGCTGGGAGCGGTGATGGTGAGTTCCTTGACGGTCTGGCCATCGGCGCTGATGAGAAGCCATGTCTTGCCGATGGGATTGCCTGCCCATGCGGTGGAAACGAGCACGTTGCCCATGTCGTCGGTAACGAGACCGCGGTTGAGGGCTACGTCGGCGGTGTAGAGGGTCTTTACCTCTGTGCCGTCGTAAGTCATGATGCTCTTGCTGTTGGAGATGTAAGCCTTGCCGGCTGCGCCGCTACCGGCGCGAACATCACCACCGTTTTCGAAGCCTGCGTTAATCAGGTCGTGGCTGATCCACTTCTGAGTAACGGTAGGGGCATCCTGCGCGTTCATTGCGCCGACGGCAGCGATGGCTGCGCCGAGCGCGAGAGTGCGTAACGATAATTTCATGTTACTGATTTTTAGGTTAATAGATAATGAAGTATTTGAGTTAGTTGTTTTTTGCAGTATAAGGTTGGCTCAAAGGTAGGCTAAAAATCCGTCATCTACAAGATTTAGCAAAATAATTTCAGAATAATTAACGATTGGAGGTTTTAGGGTTTAGGTGTTAGGGTTTAGGTGTTAGGCGTTAGGCGTTAGGGTTTAGGCGTTAGGTCCTATAGGTCTTATAGGTTTTATAGGTCTTATAAGTTTTATAAGTCCTGTCGGTTTTAGTTTTGTGAAGAAAAAATGTTAACTTTGCACTCCACGCGCGCATATGTGCGTTATATATACGTAGGTGCGCATTTTTTGCTTATGAAAACATCACGAATACTTTTTGTAGCGGTGCTTGCGGCGATTCTTGGCGTCAGCGCTTCGGCGTCGGACAGCAAGGACCGTTTCGCACGCAAGCTCAATACATTGAACAGTATAGTCAAGGAGCTTCAGACGGGTTATGTCGATACTCTGGAGGTCGAGAAGCTGATGGACGGAACCATAGGCGCTCTGCTCTATCAGATTGACCCGTATACCGAGTACTATCCGAGCGACGACCAGGACGAACTGCTGTCGCTCTCGGCCTCGGGCTACGCAGGCATTGGCTCGGTCATCAGCAAGCGCGGCGACAACATCATCATCGCCGAGCCCAGCTGGAACTCGCCGGCACGCCGCACCGGACTGCGCCGCGGCGATGTCATCCTTGCCGTCGACGGCGATACTGTGCGTGCCAACACCGATATTACATCCGTGAGCCGCCGTCTGCGCGGTCAGGCCGGGACGAAGGTACGTGTCGACGTCGCCCGCCCGTGGGTGGGTGCCGACTCGCTGCTGAGTTTCGAAATCACCCGCGAGAAGATCGTCACCGAGCCCGTGCCTTTCAGCGGCATCCTGCCCGACAGCGTGGGCTACATCATGCTCACCACTTTCAGCGAGAACGCCGCCCGCGACGTCAAGCAGGCTGTGACAGAGCTGAAGCAGCATCCCGGGCTCAAGGGCCTGGTGCTGGATCTGCGCGGCAATGGCGGCGGCCTCCTCGACGGCGCTGTCCAGATTGCCGGACTGTTCGTGCCCAAGGGCACGGAGATAGTGCGCACCCGCGGACGTGAGGTCGAGGAGAGCATCTACAAGACCACGCGCCGTCCTATCGCTGCCGACGTGCCCCTCGTGGTACTTGTCGACGGTGGCACGGCCTCTGCCTCGGAGATTGTGTCCGGAGCGCTGCAGGACCTCGACCGCGCCGTCGTCCTCGGCGAACGCACCTTCGGCAAGGGTCTGGTGCAAAGCACCCGCCCGCTGCCCTACGACGACCTGCTCAAGCTCACCACCGCACGCTACTACATACCGTCGGGCCGCCTTATCCAGGCTCTCAACTATGCCGAGCGCAACGAGGACGGTACTCCCACGCGTACGCCGGACAGCCTCACCACCGCCTACACCACCCGCGCCGGACGCATCGTGCGCGACGGCGGCGGCATCACTCCCGACATTGTCGCGTCTTCGCACGAGATAGGCTCGCTGCCCAATCAGCTTTTGGGAAGCTCCACCATTTTCGACTTCGCCAACCGCTACTATGCCGCGCATCCCGAGGCTCCTGCAGTGGATGCCGTATTGGCAGACAGCGCCGTGTTCGAGTCCTTCCGCGAGTTCGCCACACCCGACCGCTTCAACTATGACCGCCGCTGCGACATGGCCATCGACCTGCTGCGCCGCACCGCCGAGGCCGAGGGCTACATGACCGACAGCGTGGCCGCGCAGATCGACGCCCTTGCTGCCGTGCTGCGCCATGACCTCGCGCACGACCTCGAACGCGACCGCGCCGACATCACCATGCTCCTCGAGAGCGAACTGGGACGCCGCTATTTTTCGGACAGTGATTTCGTAAGCCGTAATATAGGCCGCGACAGCGTGCTGACGCGCGCCCGCGAGCTGCTGGCCGACCCCGCGGCCTACCGCGCCGTGCTGCGCCCCGCCCGTTAAGCGCCTTGTGATATGGAAATCAAAGAACTCTGCGCGCTGATAGACACCGCTGCGCGGCGCAAGGCTCTGCGCTCGCTCGCGGCCAGGCCGTCGTCGATGCTGACGGGAGTCGCCGGTTCGGGCGCCGCCGTCGTGCTGTCGATGCTCGGCGGAGCGCGCCAGCCTCTGACCGTCGTTGTCGGCGACAGCCTCGACGATGCCGGATACCTGTTCTACGACCTGTGCCGCCTTGCCGGCGAGGAGGCTGTGGCCATGCTGCCGTCGGGCTTCAAACGCGACATCAAGTACGGCCAGCCCGATCCTCCCAGTCAGATTCTGCGCACCGAGGCGCTGCGGCGTCTTGCCGAGGGCAGCCTGAGTTTCCTTGTCACCTATCCCGACGCCATCGCCGAGACTGTGGCGCGGCGCGAGGAACTCGAATCGCGTACGTTGCGCCTGCGACGGGGCGAGCGACGCGACATGCGCGAGCTGGAGCACTGGCTGCGCGACAACGGATTCACCGAGACCGACTATGTCTACGAGCCAGGGCAGTATGCCGTGCGCGGCTCGATAGTGGATATATACGGCTACTCGGCCGAACTGCCTCTGCGTCTGGACTTTTTCGGCGACGAAATCGACTCTATACGCAGCTTCAACGTCGAGACGCAGCTCTCCGAGAGCCGCCACGAAAGTGTCGAGCTGACTGCCGGAGTCGTGGGCAAGGGCACATTGCAGTCGCTGCTCGACTTCATCCCGCAGGACAGCCTCATAGCGCTGCGCGACCGCGAGCGTACCCAGGGTCGTGTGCGCGCCATCGCCGATACCGATATCTCGGGCTTCACCCTGCTTGCCGGCGAGGGCGATGCCGACGCGCTCGAGCTTGTCATCGACGCCGACACTTTCGCCACGCAGCTCGAGGCTTTCCGCACCATGGAGTTCACGGCAGCCAAGCCCGGCGACGGACTGCCGTCGCGCCCCAAGCTGCCGACCATGAGCCTCGACATGAGTCCGCAGGGCATCTATCACAAGAATTTCGACCTCATAGCCGAGAGCTTCACGCGCTTCATGGCCGACGGCTACCACATCTATATATTAAGCGACAACCCGCGCCAGTTCGACCGCCTGCGCGAAATCTTCGCCGACCGCGGCGACGATATCAGCTTCGAGGCCGTCGACGGCACCCTGCACGAGGGCTTCGTGGACCATCAGCAGAAGCTGTGCGTATTCACCGACCATCAGATTTTCGACCGCTTCCACAAGTACACCCTCCGCAGCGACCGCGCCCGCTCGGGCAAGATGGCGCTGAGCCTGCGCGAGCTCGGCCAGATTGAGCCCGGCGACTATATCGTGCACGTCGACCACGGCGTGGGCGTCTTTGCCGGTCTGCTGCGCATGCAGAACAACGGCAGGATGTGCGAGATGATAAAACTCGAGTACGCCAACAACGACATCCTGCTGGTGTCCATCCACAATCTGCACAAGCTTGCCAAATACCGGGGAAAGGAAGGCGCGACTCCCAAAATCTACCGTCTGGGCTCCGGTGCCTGGACCAAGATGAAGGACCGCACCAAGAGCAAGCTCAAGGACATAGCCCGCGACCTCATCAAGCTCTACGCCGCCCGCCGCGACGAGAAGGGTTTCGCCTACTCGCCCGACAGCTACATGCAGCACGAGCTGGAGGCCTCGTTCATCTACGAGGACACTCCCGACCAGCTCACGGCCACGGCCGCCGTCAAGGCCGACATGGAGAGCGACCGCCCCATGGACCGCCTCATCTGCGGCGACGTAGGCTTCGGCAAGACCGAAATCGCCATCCGCGCCGCCTTCAAGGCTGCGGCCGACGGCAAGCAGGTGGCCGTACTCGTCCCCACCACCGTACTGGCCTACCAGCACTACCATACCTTCGCCAAACGCCTTGCCGACTTCCCCGTGCGGGTGGACTACCTCAGCCGCGCACGCAGCCCCAAGGAAGTCAAGGCCATACTCGCCGACCTCGAGGCCGGCAAAATCGACATCATCATCGGCACGCACAAGCTCATCGGCAAGAGCGTGAAGTTCAAGGACCTCGGCCTGCTTGTCGTGGACGAGGAGCAGAAGTTCGGCGTGGCCGTCAAGGAGCGCCTCAAGCAGCTCAAAGTCAATATCGACACGCTGACCATGAGCGCCACGCCCATTCCGCGTACGCTCCAGTTCTCGCTCATGGGGGCGCGCGACCTTAGCACCATCTCGACGCCGCCGCCCAACCGCTATCCCATCATCACCAGCGTGGACGCACTGAGCGACGACCTCGTGGCCGAGGCCATCAACTTCGAGCTGGCGCGCGGCGGCCAGGTGTTCTTCATCAACAACCGAATCGAGGGCCTGTTCGACCTCGAGGCAATGATACGCCGCCTTGTGCCCGACGCGCGCACGGTGGTGGCGCACGGGCAGATGCCACCCGAAAAACTCGAGAAGTCCATCAGCGACTTCGTGGCGCACGACTACGACATACTCCTTGCCACTACCATCGTCGAGAGCGGCATCGACATGCCCAATGTCAACACCATCATCATCAACAACGCCCACAACTTCGGCCTGAGCGAGCTGCACCAGCTGCGCGGGCGCGTGGGCCGAAGCAGCCGCAAGGCCTTCTGCTATCTGACCATTCCGTCCGGTCTGCTCCTGAGTCCCGACGCCCGGCGCCGTCTGGACGCCATCGAGAGCTTCTCCGACCTCGGTTCGGGCATACACATAGCCATGCAGGACCTCGACATACGTGGCGCCGGCAACCTGCTCGGCGCCGAGCAGAGCGGATTCATCGCCGACCTTGGCTACGAGACCTATCAGAAGATTCTGCGCGAGGCCGTCACGGAGCTGCGCACCGAGGAGTTCCCCGAGCTTGCCGGTGCCGACGCCGCTTCGGACAGCGCCGACGACTTCGTGGCCGACTGCGCCATCGAGACCGACCTCGAGCTGCTGTTCCCCTCGGACTATGTCGCACAGACGTCCGAGCGTATCAACCTGTACAAAGAACTCGACAAAATCGAGCGCGACGACCAGCTTGCCGAGTTCGAGGAGCATCTGCGCGACCGCTTCGGCCGCATCCCCGAGGTGGCGCTGGAGCTGCTCAAGGTGCCTCGCCTGCGGCGCATGGCGCGGCAGCTCGGCATCGAGAAGCTCGTGCTGAAGCAGGGTTCGATGCTTATCTACTTCGTCGGCGACGACAACAAGGCCTACTACCAGAGTCCTATGTTCGGACGCCTGCTTAACTATCTGCAGGGCAACCCCGAGCGGGTGCAGATTCGCGAGCGCAACGGCCGTCGCAGCTTCGCCATTGCGAATGTATTCACCGTCAGCGCCGCCGTCGACATCCTCTCCGGCATACTGAAAATGGATACAATCTGACCTTTTCGACTCATTATTGGTTGTTTGGTCGAAAAATCTGACAAAATATTTGGAGCTTTGTGCGAATGTCTATATATTTGCTTGCGTAACCCATAAAATGCAAGACCTATGACAGCGACAAAGAGAATACGCTATTATGTGCTGCTTCCGATGCTCGCGATTGCTTTCGGCGCAGCGGCTTCCTCGCCGGAGAAAGAATTCAAAAAAATAGTTATTACTGTCCGCTAAACCATAAAAAGGTGAGTCCAACTTCCTGCATGACAGAAGTTGGGCTTACTTTTTGTATAT
>JAIDUY010000532.1 GCA_029059965.1 Muribaculaceae bacterium | reverse complement strand
TTGCGCAATAATAAAATCAATCAGATGACCAACAAGAATTTCGCTTTCTGTGTCGGCGCTCTCGCACTGAGTGTGCTGGCTGGATGCTCCGGCGAATCGAAGGCCCCCAAGGGCATCGACACCGCCAACCTCAACACCGAGGTCAATCCCAAGGAGGATTTCTACGACTACGCATGCGGCGGCTGGATGGCAGCCAACCCTCTGCCCGCAGAATTTTCGCGCTACGGCACTTTCGATGCCCTCGGCGAGAACAACCGTCAGCAGATCCGTGACCTCGTGACAGGTCTCGACCGCGAGAACGCCGCCCCCGGCAGCAACGAGCAGAAAATCGCCGACTTCTATGCCATGGGCATGGACAGCGTAAGGCTCAACAACGAAGGCGCAGCCCCGCTTGCCGCCGACCTCGCCACCATCAATGCCGCAAACCGCGACCAGATTGTCGACCTTATGGCGACTCTCCCCGGCCTCGACGTATTCTTCGGCGCAGGCGTTTCGGCCGACCTCGCCGACAGCAACGCCAATGCCATGTACTGGGAGCAGGGAGGTCTCGGCCTCGGCGACCGCGACTACTACCTCGACCAGACCGAGCGTGCCGAAGCCGTCCGCAACGCATACCGCACCTATCTGACCACCATCGCAACCCTGGCCGGATACAGTGCCGAGGACGCAGCACGCCTGACCGACAACACCATAGCACTCGAGACAGAGCTCGCCCGCAAGCACATGAGCCGTACCGAGCAGCGCGACATCGCCGCCCAGTACAACCCCACCGCCACCGCAGAGCTCATGCAGCGCTATCCCAACATCAACCTCAACCGCTTCTTCGAGCTGCAGGGCGTGCAGGGCGTCGACACTCTTATCGTAGGCCAGCCCGCCTACTATGAGCTCGTTGCCAAGACCCTCGCCGAAGCTCCCGAGCAGCAGCTCCGCGACTACATGGCCGCTTCCTACATCTCGTCGGCAAGCTCCTACCTGAGCGACGACTTCATCAACGCCAACTTCGAGCTCTCCAAGGTGCTCAGCGGCGTCGAGGAGCAGCAGCCCCGCTGGAAGCGCGCCGTATCCGTGCCCAACGGCATCCTCGGCGAAGCCCTCGGCCAGCTCTATGTGGAGCGCTACTTCCCCGCAAGCTCCAAGGAGAAGATGCTCGACCTGGTCGGCAACCTCCAGGAAGCCCTCGGCGAGCACATCGACAATCTCACATGGATGAGCGACACCACCAAGGCGCGCGCCCGTGAGAAACTCGCCGCCTTCACCGTAAAAATCGGCTATCCCGACACCTGGCGCGACTACTCCGCACTCGAGGTGAACCCCGAGAAATCCTACTGGGAGAACATCAAGGCCGCAATCATGTTCAACAACGCTTACAACATGAACGACTACGGCAAGCCCGTCGATCGTGCCCGCTGGCACATGTCGCCCCAGACCGTCAACGCCTACTATAACCCCACCACCAACGAAATCTGCTTCCCCGCAGGCATCCTGCAGGCTCCCTTCTTCGATCCCGAAGCCGACGATGCCATCAACTACGGTGCCATCGGCGTGGTTATCGGCCATGAGATGACTCACGGCTTCGACGACCAGGGCCGTCAGTTCGACAAGGACGGTAACTTTGTCAACTGGTGGACCGACGCCGACGCCGACGCCTTCAACGCACTGGCCGACAAACGCGTCGCTCAGTTCGACAGCGGCGAAGTCGCTCCCGGCACCCATGCCAACGGCCGTCATACCCTGGGCG